>NZ_BAABAB010000021.1:99797-187737 GCF_039537205.1 Microlunatus ginsengisoli
CGTCCGCCTCCCCCGGCCCCGGAAACTGTGCAGCTCTGACAGCGACACGCCGGCGGCAACTGCAACAGCTGCACAGTTTCCGGGGGCGGGGGGAGGTTCTCGGGGCCGCTCTGGTCAGCTCTCGCGGACTCCGCGCGGGGTGATGGCCATGTGCAGGCGGTAGCGGTCGGCGCGATACCAGGAAGTGGACAGCTCGATGGCTCGGTCTCCGGCGTGGGTGACCCGCTCCTGCACCAGCAGCGGTGCGCGCTTGGCGATGCCGAGGATCCGGGCCTGGTGGGCGTCGGCCGACTCCGCCCGGACGGTCTGCTCGCCGCTGGTCACCACGACGCCGTACTCGGAGGCGAACACGTCGTAGAGCGAGCCGAGCTCGCGCTGCAGCAGGCCGGGGAACAGTGCCGATGGATAGAAGCCGACCTCGTACGCCATCGGGGTGCCGTCGGCGGTGCGCAGCCGCTCCACCCGGATCACGGGCCGACCGGGGCGGATCCGCAGCGCGTACGCGACGTCGTCGTCGGCCGGCTCCTCGCGCGCGCTCAGCACCACCGTCGATGGCACCAGGCCGCGATCGCGCATCTCCCGGGAGAACGAGGTCAGGTGCAGCCGGGAGTCGACCTGGGGGCCGGTGACGTAGGTCCCCTTGCCGTGCACCCGCTCCAGCACGCCGGCGTCGACCAGGTCGGCGATGGCCTGCCGCACCGTCACCCGGCTGACCCCGAGCCTGACCACGAGGGCCCGCTCGGACGGGATCGCGTCGCCGGCGTTGAGCTCGGTGTCGATCAGCTGTTCGAGGATGCCCCGAACCTGCGCGCGCTTGGTGGTCGCGAAGCGCTGCGGCCGCTCGGGGCGATACCTGACCGGCGTCTCCGCCCTACCGAAGTCGTGCTGCAATGGGAACCCCTCCCTCGACGCCGCCGCGTCGACCACGGACCGGTCGAGCTAGACCAGTTCATACCAGTATGAAGGAGTCGCCGCGTGTCCACCAACCCGTCCGAACCGGCGGCCGGCACCACCCGGATGGCGATCGAGATCGGCGAGCAGCCACGCGCGCTGGCAGACACCCTGGCGGAACTGCTGCCGATGCGGCCGGCCGTGCGCCGGATCGCCGCCGGCCGACGGCACCTCCGATTCGTGGCGCGCGGCTCCAGCGACAACGCGTGTGTGTACGCCCGATACCTCAGCGAGGTCCATGCCCGGATGCCGGCGGTGCTGGCCGCACCGTCGGTCTCGACCCTGTACCGCGCCCCGCTGGATCTCTCCGACACCGTGGTGGTGGCGGTGAGCCAGTCGGGATCGACGCAGGAGATCGTCGAGGCCCTGGAGTGGGCCCGGGCCGGCGGCGCCGCCACGCTGGCGATCACCAACGTCGAGGGCTCCCCGCTCGCGGCGGCCGCCGACCTGGCGCTGGTCACCCAGGCCGGTCCCGAGCTGGCCGTCCCGGCCACCAAGAGCTACACCACCCAGGTGGCGGCGCTCGCCGTCCTGGTCGACGCGCTGGCGCCGGAGCCCGGCACCCTCGACGCCGGCTTCGCCGCAGTGCCGGAGCAAGCGGCCGCGATGGTCGCCGTCGAGGGGACCGATGCGCTCGCCCAGCGGCTGGCGGCAACCCAGGAGGTGCTGGCCAGCGGACGCGGTCTCGCGTTCGGTACCACCCTGGAGGTCGCGCTCAAGCTCGAGGAGACCTGCCTGCGGCCGGTTCGCGGCCTGTCCTACGCCGACCTCAAACACGGCCCGATCGCCATCGTGGACCACGACCTGGTGACCGTGCTGGTGGCCGCCCCCAGCGGGCCTACGCTGCCCGGTCTGGTCGAGCTCGCCGCGACGCTGAGGGCGACGGGCAGCCCGGTGCTGGGCATCGGTGGCGACCCGGCGTTCCGGGACGCCTGCGACCTGACCCTGCCCGGGCCCTCTCTGAGCGAGGAGCTGGCCCCGCTGGTGCTGGCCATCCCGGCTCAGCTGACCGTGGAGCGGCTGGCCCGTCGGCTGGGCCTCGATCCCGATGCCCCCCGTGGACTGCGGAAGGTGACCCAGACCGACTGAGCACCCGAACCGGCTCGCGTCAGCCGGGTCGGGCCACGGCCGCTGCGCGGTGTCGTGGGCTATCTCCCCATGGCGATGAACGCGGCTCCTGCTGCCTCGAGCGCGAGATCACCCCGCGCAGCGATCCGCGCTCGCAGCATCACCTCCGGCAAGTCGTCGATCTCGCCGAGCCAGCGATGGATCTGGAGGCTGAAGTCCGCCGCCGCACGGTCGTTGACGACGACCACGCTGGACACGACGCCGACCGTACCGAGCGACAACAGCGCAGCGGCGAAGCCGAGGAGCTCGCCGGAGCCCACCGGAGCCATCACCCCGGACTCGCAGGCCGACAGCACGAGCCGATGCGGTGCGTGATCCAGCCGACCGAAATCGTGCACCGTCAACGCACCGTCATCGACCTCCAGGGTGGAGAACAGCGGGCTGTCGATGCGGAAGTGCCCGTGCGCCGCGATATGAGCGACGGAAGCGTTTTCGAGTGCACTCAGGCAGCCATCCACGGTCGCCGTTCCGTCGCGGAGCACCCGGGCCCCCGGCCGTCTCGCCGCGAGCGTGGTCACCTCGGCCCCCCCGGACTCCATCGCCGGGCCGGCGATGAACACCGGCGGTCCCGTCCTCGGTTGCACACGCTCCGCCCGGAGCCACAGGGCTGCCGACGGCACCGTGCTCACCGGCACGTCGCGCAAGGCAGGAAAGATCGACCACGGCACGGCATGGAGCCGGCTGGTCGGCGAGATGATCACGGGTCCGTCCGGCATCGCTCGCGCGGCATCGCCCAACAGGGCCGCCTGGAGCCGGTCCGGCAGCGTGCCGAGCGGCGCGGGTCGACCCCGGGCGGCGTGCCTGAGCCCGAACCGCGCCGACTCGACCAAGGCCAGCGCGCTGTCGGCGTCGCCGAGCGGATACCGCCGAACGGTTCGGTTCGCGACGACCACGGCGTGCAGCCGATTGTCGACGTTGACCAATTCGACAAAGGCTCGATCACCGAGCTTCTCGATCAGACGATCGAGATCGAATGCGCCATCCTCCGCTCCGGGCAAGCCGGGCAACTGGTGGTGGAACTGACGAACCGACTGTTCCAACTTCGTCCGCGCGGCTTCCAGGCCGGCGGTCGGAGCGTGGCTGAGCCGAGCCTCCGCCAGCCGGCGCCCGTTGTCGCGCAGCGCCGCGAGGGCCGCGACGAGCTCCAGGTCCTCCGGCGGCCTGACCGGGGGCTGGATCAGCGCATTCGCCCGCCAGCGTTCACTCCACCACAGCAGGCTGCGCGAGCTGACCCGTGACGCACGGCGGGTCGCAAGACGCGCCAGCTCGTCCCCATGGACCGTGGAGGAGGCGCGAAGCTCGGCGCTGCCGAAAGTGCGTCGCTGCTCGTCGACGGCATCCAGACCTCGGCGGCACGCGTGCAGCACCGCGCGAGTGTCGTCGCGGAGATCGCCTTCGATCGCACGCGCCAGCCAACCGGTGGCACGCACCATGTTCGACGAGTGGCGGGTGGCCCGCCCTGCTCGAGCGAGCACGTCACATGCACCCGGATCACCGGATGCGGCGGCGAGCCGGCCCGCGATCAGCCACGCGGCCGGAGCTTCGTCCGACCGATGGGCCTCCAGCCGGCGTGCGACCTCCGAGGCGGCCGCCACCAGTTGCCGGCCACGATCACCGTGCCGTCCACGGGCCCGGAGCACCGCCAGCTCGGCTCGAAGCATCCACTCCTCGCGGCGTTGCCGGCGGAACAGGTCCCGCGCATCCCGGGCGTAGTGCAACGACGTCTCGGTGCGCCCGGTCGCGAATTCCGTCGATGCGAGTGCGAGCAGCAGCTCCGCCCGGCGGATCGGCTGAAGCGCTGGACGACTCAACTGGTCGGCGAGGATGTCCCGCGCGTCCGCCATCAGGCCCGCCGTGAGCATCGCGTCCGCTTGGTCCAGCGCGAGCAGCGGAGGCGTCGGCCCGAGTGCCGCGAAGCGGTCAGCGGCCGAGTTGTAGAGCGCCAAGGCGGTCGGCAGGTCGCCCCGGCAGTAGGCAATCAGTCCGCGCATTTGCTGGGTCTGCACCGCTTCCAGCTGTTGCCCCTCGCTGGCGAAGATCTCCTCCGCATCACGGACGAGCTCAGCCGCTGCCGACACCTTTCCCAGCGCTAGCTTCGCTACGCCCATCAGGTTCAAGGTCCGGGCCTCCCAGACCCGGTCGCGGGCGGCGCGGATGCCTGGCAGCGCGCGCTCCAGATCGGCGAACGCGGCAGCATGACGGTCCAGGATGAGGGTCTGAACGTAGCCGCGGCGCATCAGGACCTTCGCCAGGGTGGTGCGATCCGTGGCGATGCGCACGGCCAGCTCCAGCTGAGCCAAGCCAGCCTGGGTGCGTCCGCTCATCGTCAGCGCGGCCCCCAGGCTGGCCCGCACATCGGCTTCCCGGTCCTGCTCGCCGCTGCGTCGGCTCAGCCGCAGGGCGGAGCGGAGTTCGACGAGGGCGGGCCCGAGCTCGCCGCGATCCCGGAGCACCAGCCCCCGTGCCTGGTGCGCCACGGACAGCACCGACGGATCGCGACTCGTCGAGATCAGGCTCGCCGCCCGGAGCTCGGCGTGTTCCGGCACGGACAACGCGAGCCGGAGGAGTTCCTCGCCATCCGCCGTCGAGGGACTCAAGAAAATCCCTCCTGACAGCGTACGAATCTCCGCTACCTTGATGAGCACCCTATTCCCCCCAACTCTGCGAGTGGGTGCAGCTGTGGCTGGTGATGCATACGAGGACGACCGTCGGCAACGAACCCGCGACCAGATCGCGTTGATCCGTTCGGCCCGGGAAGGATCGGTCGGCTGGGACTCCATCGACGAGGCAGATTTCACGTACCTGGTCGATCCGAGCCATGTCCTGCTTCGCAATGCCGAGGACGCCGTCCGGGTCGGCGACGCCCTCGAGCGGACGGATGAGTTCGAGGGTCGGGGTGATCTGGTCGAGTCGCTCTTCCCGGCCGTCGCGCGATACCGCCTTCCCACCAGGCGCGACAGCGGCGCGACCGACGTCGATCGAGCCCTGGAGCTGATCGCCGCCGACCCGTCGATCGACCTCGTGACGCCCGAGCACCTCCTGCACATCTGCTCGAACGGCAGCTGCTGCCCGGCCACCGAGCCCGCCGAGACCGGGCTGGACGGTCCGTGGCCGCGGATGACGCCCGATCCGGACGCCGGCGACGGGGTTCGCGTGCTCGTGATCGACACCGGGATCCACCTCCCGGCCACGACGGACGGCCGGACGCCCTGGCTCGACGGTGTCAGCGGCGACGCGGAGCCGAACGGTCCGATCCTCGACCCCTATGCCGGTCACGGCACGTTCGCGGCCGGTGTGGTCCGCTGCCGTGCACCCAAGGCGACCGTGGAGGTGCTCCGGTTCACCGTGGACGCATCGGGAGCGGTTTCGGAGATCGAGATCGCCGATCTGCTCGGGCGAGCGCTCGAGTCAGCCGACCCGCCGGACGTGATCAGCCTGTCGGCCGGTACCTACACCCGGCTGCATCGACCGCTGCTGGCCTTCCAGGTGTTGTGGGACAACACGCTGCAGAGAATGCCCGACACGGTGGTCGTCGCGGCGGCCGGAAACGACAGCCGATATGCGCCGTTCTGGCCGGCCGCGTTCGACTGGGCGGTCGGGGTAGGCTCGCTCGACCGCGACGACCGCATCTCCAGCTACTCCAACTTCGGTCCGTCCGCCGACGTGTTCGCGCTCGGCCGCAACCACGTGAATGCCTTCCCGGACGGCAGCTACGTCTGCAACGAGACTCCCGACAAGGGAGATCAGCGCGAGTTCGGGACGGGTCTGGCGCGGTGGAGCGGCACCTCGTTCTCGACTCCGATGGTGGCGGGGATGATCGCCGCCGAGATCAGCGGGGATCGCACCCACCGGCGCAAGACGCCGCGGCAGGCCCGGGACTCAGTCCTCTCGCAGGCCGGCCCCCGCTCCGATCAGGTGCGCGGTCCTTATCGGGCGCTGCCGATTCCCTGAGTTGATCTGGCGGCAGGCCACACCGGCTCGGCCGACCCGCGTCAGACTCTTCGTGCCTGTCAGATCAGGATCCAGTCGGTCCGCCGGGTCAGCTCGCCGCTGGTGAGCGCGAACCGGAGCGGGCCCGGCAGGGGTTGGATCGTGAAGATTCCCGACTCGTCGGCGAGTACGGTTCGTCGCTCACCCGACGCGTTCTCGATCGTCACCTCGTACGGTTGCGCGGGCACCGCCTGGCCCCAGATCGCATCGGCGCTCACCTCGAGCTCGAGGGCGAGGCCCTCGATGTCGAACGACAGGAGGCGCGGATCGTCGCTTCCGCGCACCGCTGCCGTCCCGACCTCGAGCGAGTCGAAGGACAGACGCATCAGCTCCTCGTCGACGGACCTCCAGGCGAACGCGGCCTGCGCGGCCTTCCGCCGATGGTCCGGCACGGCCGCCGCATCATCGAGAGCCCGACCGAGGTCGGCCATCAAGGCATCGTCGTCATCCCATCGCAGCATCGCGACCGCCTCCTCCATCATGTCCTTCTTCGTGGTCGACGAAGGCTCTCATCGCCTTGGTGTCGCGTAGCTGCGCGAGGGCACGTGCTCGTGTCGGTCCGATGTACCCGATGGGAATACCCAATCGGGCGCTGATCTCCCGATAGGACAGCGGGGGCTCAGCCAGCAGCAGCCGCAGCAACTCGCGGCGCTTCTCCGGCAGCTCATCCAGCGCCGCCAGCAGGGCCTCGTGGGTCTCCCACTGGATCAGGGCGTCACCGGCCAGATCTTCGACGACGACCTCCAGTGAGGACCGTTCCAGATCGAACGGCAACGTACGGCTCCGGGCGCGGATGGCGCGCAAGGCCTCGTTCCGGGTGACCGTCGACAACCAACCAGCAAGCGCGAGCGGCTCGCGGATGTCGTCGAGATGCTCCACCAGCCGCAACCACACGGTCTGGTTCACGTCGTCGGCATCGACCGCCGGCAACCGCATCCGGCGGATCACCGCGGTCACCAGCGGCAAGAACTCGTCGACCAGCCCGTTCCACGCCTGCTGATCGCCCGCCCGGGCGCGGGCGACGAGATCCGCCACCAGCGCGGGCTCGCTCATGGCTGACGTGGGGCCGGCCAGGTCCGGTCCACGGGCCAGCACTCGGACGTCACCGAAGCTCCTCGCTCTCACGCCGGATGGATCCACGAGCGTACGTCTTGATACCCGACCTCGCGGTCCGAGGTCGGGTATCGGTCAGTTCGGCTGCACGAACACCGCCACGGTCCGGCCGGGCACGTCGAAGCCGGCGGTCGACGGGTTCCAGCTCGCCGCCTTGACCACCGGGTCGGCACCGCCGGCCTGCACGGGCGAGAGCCGCCAGCGGCCGGTCAACCCAGGAACCTGTTGCGACACCCGATCGGGTGAGGTGTTGAAGACGACGACCGCACCCTTCAACCGCGGGTCGACGTCGCGGCCGGCCCGGTCGTCGATCCGCATCACGATCACGCCGTCGTGCTGATCCGCCGTGCCCGACGCCGGGAACGAGACCTTCTGCTCGATCAACTTCGCCGAGCCCAGCCGGAACAGCGGTGTCGAGAACCGCAGCCGGAGCAGATCCTGCGCCTGCGCGGACGCGGTCTGCACCTGGTCCGCGGTCGGCTTCAGCGCGCGGTCGGCCAGCAGCGGCTGTTGGAAGCTCCACTTGCTCTCGTTGTCTGCCTTCATCGGCAGCCCGTGACCGAAGCCGTTGTCGTCGCCGGTCCAGGACAACGTGTTGAACCAGTCGCCGGAGTTGTAGGAGTTGCGGTCCAGGCTCTTGCTCCGCAGCAGGTCGGTGCCGGCGTGCCAGAACGACGGCGTCTGCGACAACGCGGTGAACGACAGTGCGACCGTGTTCATCCGGACCCGGTCGGCCATCGGCGTGCCGGTCGGCAGCTTGTAGGCGAGTTCGTCGAACAGCGTCTCGTTGTCGTGCGCGTCGACGTACGTGATCACCTCGTCGGGTTGATCCGCATAGCCCGCCGGGCTTCCGTTGTAGTCCACCTGGTCGCCGCGGACGATGGCGCCGGAGGCGTTCCGGAATGTGTACGCGCGCAGGTTGCCGGCCAGCCCGAGCTGGGCCAGGTCGGTGTAGTTCTTCAGCCGGGCGGCCGCGTCGGGTTGTGGCTTCGCGTTCGGGTCGGTGACCAGCCCGGTGCCGAGACCCTGCAGTCGCGGATCGTCGTCGAACGGCCCGCCCCCGCGCACCGCGTCACGCAGCCGGTCGGAGAAGGTGCCGATCCCGGTGCCGCCGAGCTGACCCTGGGTGGCCTGCACGAACCGGGCGTTGTTCGCCACCTCGCCGAAGTTCCAGCCCTCGCCGTAGACGTAGATCGACTTGCCGTCGACCCCGTCCTTGCGCACAGTCAGCTTGTCCAGCGCGGACCGGACGGCCAGCATGTTCGCCTTGCTGTGGTGCCCCATCAGGTCGTAGCGGAAACCGTCGACGTGATAGTGCCGGGCCCACAGCACGGTCGAGTCGACCATGATCTTCTGGCCCATCGCGTTCTCCGTCGCGACGTTTTGGCAACAGGTCGAGGTCTCCACCGCGCCGGAGGCGTCCAGCCGCTGGTAGTAGCCCGGCACGACCTTGTCGAGCACCGAGGTCGGCGCGTTCCCCGACGCCGGGGTGTGGTTGTAGACCTGGTCCAGCACCACCCGCAGCCCGGCGGAGTGCAGACCCGCGACCATGGTCCGGAACTCGGCGACGCGCTGCCCGCCGTCGGCGGCCTGGGCCGAGGACGCATACGAGCCCTCCGGCGACATCCAGTGCCACGGGTCGTAGCCCCAGTTGAACGCGTCCTGGTCGGCCACCGCGCCGACGCACGCCTGCTGCTGCTTGCCGTCCGGCGGGTAGCTGCCCAGGTCGCAGTCGGGCGTCTTCTGCTTCGCCGGATCCTCCGGAATGGAGGCGATGTCGAACGTCGGCAGCAGGTGCACCGTGTTCAGCCCCGCCCTCGCGAGCGACGCCAGATGCTTCCAGCCGTCGCTGCCCTCGTCCGCGAACGCCAGGTACTTCCCGCGATGGGCCGCCGGCACGGTCGGGTCGCCGATCGAGAAGTCCCGAACGTGTAGCTCGTAGATGGTCGAGTCGACGGCTCGGGCGAGCTTCGGGGACGCCGTCATGCGCCATTTCTTCGGTTGGAACGCCTTGTCGTCCAGGTCGATCGCGACCGATCGGGTCGAGTCCAGGGTCAGCGCGACCGAGTAGGGATCGGTGACGTCGTTTGTCTCGATCTTCTGCGTCTGCGGCTGGTAGGCCCTGACCTCGAAGAGATACCGAGCGCCGGCGACACTCCCTCGCGGTCGCGCGGTCCAAGAGCCGTCGGACTGCTCGTCCATCGCCAGCCGTACGCCGGCGGAGGGTGGCGCGTCCGCTGCCGAGCCGGCCGGCCAGGTCCACAGGGCGACGCTTTGCGCGGTCGGCGCCCAGACCCGGAAGCTGCCGCGGTTGCCGGACCAGGTGATCCCGTACGCCTGCTTGCCGGCCTTGCCGCCGTACAGGTCGTCCAGCACGGGTGCGATCTGCACGCCGGTCCCGTCGGTCAGGTGGTAGCCGTCGCTGTATTGCCCGACGACCACCTGGCCCTTCAGCAGCCGCTTGACCAGCCTGTCCGAGCCGTCGAACCGGAGCGCGACGTAGCCGTCCAGGTAGGGATACGCCTTCAGTACCGACGCGGGCAGGCCCCTGGGGTCGTAGCGCAGGTCGTACGTCGCATCGCTGTGGATCTGCTCGGCGTCGTACGTGATGCCCGCCTGCGGAGACGCCTGCAGCGTCCAGCGCATCGTCCCCGGCCGGTCCGCCGGAGGGATCGCGTCGGCCGGCCAGGCCAGCAGGCCGGGCCGGATCCAGTACGCCTTCGACTTGGTCAGGTCGGTCGAGCTCGCGGGCTGGCTCACCGTGACGCTCGGCACGTGGGTCGCCGCGTTGTAGCTGAACTGCACCGTGAGTCCGTCGTCAGGCACGCTGAACGCGATGTTGTCACCGCCCGCCTTTCCGTCCGCGCCGTAGTTGACGTCCCACCCCAGATTCAACGCGATCTTGAACTCGTAGTTGCCCTTGGGGATGCCGGTGCCGGTCCAGGTGTAGGTCCCGTCTCCGTCCGGATCGCCCAACCAGCTGCGCATGCAGGCCGGATCCCAGTCACCGGAGCAGCCCTGCTCGGACTGGTAGCTGCCGGCCGCGACGATCAGGTCGCCCTGCGCGGTGTTCTGGATGTTCTTGGTGCGGTGGTCGTAGTAGAACGACACCGGGCCGCCGGACGTCTTGTAGCCGATGTTGCCACCGCCCGCTGCTCCACCGGCGCCGTAGTTCTCGTCCCACGACTTGTTGATCGCGATCTTGTAGGCATATGACCCCGCCGGCAGGCTCGCGTAGGTGCCCTTCCAGATGTCATCGTTCTTGTCGCGCGTCAGTTGCGCCTGGCCACAATCGGGCGCCCAGTCCGCGGCACAGCCCATCTCCGAGTTGTGGTCCCCCGGCACCGAGACGAAGTCCGGCTGGGTAACCGGACCCGCGCCGGCGCCCGGTCCGGCCTGATCGGTCCCCTTCGCGCCGACCGTGCCGAAGGTGGTGGTGACGGCATAGCGGCCCCGGGAGTCCTTCGCGACCATCCGGTACTCGACCAGCGAGCCGGTCTTCATCCCGGACACGTCGTGGTAGACCGCGTACGGCGCGGCGTCGTCGGTGCCGAGCTTGTGCCACTGCGTCGTCCCCGCGGGTCGCCAGGCGAAGGTCACCTGGGCGAACTCGTCGTCGCCGAGCGCGGCGCTGATCTTCGCCCGGCCGGTGAAGTCGGCGCCGCTGCCGGGCAGCCGGGGATAGAGGACGGGCGCAGCCGCGGACGCATCGATCCGGCCGTCGGCCTTCCACACCGAGACGCTCAGACCGGGAACGGTGACGCTGACCCGGCCGTCGTCGCGGGATCGGACCGACTTCGTCGCGCCGTACACCGGGCGGAACCGGTCGCCGGCGCTGTAGGTGTCGAAGTCCGCCGACTTCGGCTCGGTCGCATTGTTCACCGCGACGATGTATTCCCGCTTGTCCTTGCCGATCCGGCTGAACGCGTAGATGCCGGGGCCGTCCTCGGCGTACCGGCTGATCTGAGCGCCGTCGGCCAGCGCCGGGTTCGCCTGACGCAGCGCAGACAGCTGCTTGATCAGCTTGTACAGCGGAGTGCCGGTGCCGTAGCGGTCCTTCGACCCGCTCGCGTCCGAGCCGAACAGGTTCGGCTCGGTCTTGTACTGCTGGGTCTTCGTCGCGAACATGTCCTGCCGGGCATCCTTGTCCCCGCCGGCACCGATGAAGCCCTGCTCGTCGCCGTAGTAGGTGACCGGCTGGCCGCGGGTGAGGAACATCAGCTTGTTGGCGAGCTCGACCCGGTTCAGCACCTGGTCGGCGGCCACACCGGAGTTGGTCAGCAGCGCCGACAACCGGCCCATGTCGTGGTTGCCGAGGAAGGTCGGCAGCTCGTACGCGTTCGAGTCGGTGTCGGTGTAGTAGTCGTCGCCGGCATAGAGGTCGCGGAGCAGGCTTGCGCTCTTGCCCGCGGCCACCTGCTGGGCCGCGTTCTGGAAGCCGAAATCGAGCGTGGCGGGCAGGTCACCGGCGGTGGTGTAGGTGCTCATGAAGCTGGGACTGGCGTCGTACACCTCGCCGAAGGAGAAGAAGTCCGGATTCCCGATGTCCTTGGCGTGCTGCAGGATCGCCGGGTTGAACTTCTGCCAGAACTCCAGGTTGACGTGCTTCACGGTGTCGATCCGGAAGCCGTCGATGCCGAGATCGACCCACGACTTGTAGATGTCGGTCATCCCGTCGACGACCTTCGGGTTCTCGGTGAACAGGTCGTCCAGTCCGACGAAGTCGCCGTAGGTGGAGTTCTCGCCGGTGTAGGTCGAGTCGCCGCGGTTGTGGTAGAGGGTCGGGTCGTTCAGCCAGGCCGGCACCTTGACGGTCTTGTCCGCCTCGGTCCGGAACACCGGCTTGCGCGGGAAGGACGTGTTCGGGTCCATCGCCGGGAAGGTGTCCGTGCCCGCATATGCCCTGTCGTCGAAGACGTTGCCGTTCGCGTCCTTGTAGGGCGAGGCGGCCTTGTCGATGTAGGTGTAGCTCGCCGGGTCGTAGTCGATCACGTCCGCGGTGTGATTGGTGATGATGTCGAAGAAGACCTTCATCCCCTTGGCGTGCGCCTTGGCGATCAGGTCCTTCATCTCGGCGTTGGTGCCCAGATGCGGATCGATCTGGGTGAAGTCTGTGATCCAGTAGCCGTGGTAGCCCGCGCTGACGGTGTCCCCGCTGCCCTGCACGGGGCGGTTCTTGAAGGACGGGGTGAGCCAGATGGCCGTGGTGCCCAGGCCCTTGATGTAGTCGAGCTTGCTGGTCACACCCTTCAGGTCGCCACCGTGGTAAAAGCCCTTGTCGGTGGGGTCGAAGCCGGTGTCCAGCCGGCCCCCGGTGAGGCCGCCGGTGTCGTTGCTGGTGTCGCCGTTGGCGAACCGGTCGGCCATCAGGAAGTAGAACCGCTCCCGGGTGAGCCCGGTGCGCAGGCTGTCGGTGGCCAGCTTCTTGTCCGCGCCGGTCAGCGTGTTGTCCAGGTCGAGCGGCGTCACGGCCGTGGTGTGGGCCTTGCCGTCGTAGACGACCTTCAGCTGCACCTGGCCGCCGACGGCCAGCGGCGTGTTCGCCGAGCCACCGTCGCCGCCGTAGCTCTCGTCCCAGGTGCCGTTCAGCGCGACCTTGTACTCGTACGCGCCCGCGGGCAGCGTGAACGTCTTGCTGTACGTCGTCCCCGACGGGTCCTTGGGCAACTGGGTGGCCGCACAGTCCGGCTGCCAGTCACCCGAGCAGCCGAGCTCGGACTGCATGCTGCCGACCCAGAAGGCCGTGGGTTCGGCCGCCTGGGCACTCGAGCCGGGCAGGAAGACCAGCGCCAGGCCGGCGATCAGGGCGAGCGCAGACGTGATCGCGGCAGCGGGGGAACGGCGCACGCGTGACTCCTCTGTCAGGCGGGAGATCTGGCGAGCCCCCGAGGCCATCGCCGGCGGCGGGGGCCGCCGGCTACGCAGGACTCAACCTAGATCTGACCACCGACAGCCGTCTACGGCTTCTCTGGGGCCTCACTCAGCGGCGTCCGGCGTCGACCGTGCGCGGCCGGGTGGCCGAGTGTCCCGATATGGCGCCGACACGCCGAGCATCGCGCACCAACCGGGCGCGAGTGTCCGGATCGGTGTGCTGATCTGCGGTGGGCGTCCCGACCGTCAGGTGGCCGTCGGTCCGGGCAGCCAATCCCGCGCCCAGTGGTACATCGCGATCGCGGCGGCGGCGCCGGCGTTGATCGAGCGGGTCGACCCGTACTGGGTGATGGCGACGAGCCGCTCGCACACCGACACCAGCTCGTCGGTCAGCCCGGGGCCCTCGGAGCCGAAGACGAGGCAGACCTGCTCCGGCAGCCGGCAGGACTCCAGCGCAACGGCACCGGGCAGGTTGTCCACCCCGACCACGGCATAGCCGAGCGAGTCCATCGCGGTCGCGAACGACGCCACGTCTGGGTGATGTTCGACACTCAGGTAGCGATCGGTGACCATCGCGCCGCGCCGGTTCCAGCGCCGCCGGCCGATGACGTGAACCCCGGCCACGTTGAAGGCGTTCGCGGTCCGCACCATCGACCCGATGTTGAAGTCGTGCGCCCAGTTCTGGATAGCGATCCGCAGCGGATTCCTTGTCCGATTGAGATCCTCCACGATCGCGGCCATCGTCCAGTAGCGGTAGCGGTCGGCCACGTTGCGATGGTCTCCGCCGGCCAGCAGCTCCGGATCGAGCCGGTCGTCGCCGGCCGGCCACGGCCGCGGGTGCGGACCGACCCCTGGACCGGCGAGGCGCGACACCTCGTCCTCGCTTAGGAAACTCACAAGCTCCGACGGTACCGTTGTCACGCGTGAGCCCACTGATCGACGCCGCGTTCCTGACGCCGATGCTGCTGCCGTCCTGGATGGACCCCGAACACCTCATCCAGACGTTCGGCCCGTACGCCCTGTGGGGTGTCGCGTTCATCATCTTCGCCGAGTGCGGGCTGTTCGCGATCCTGCCCGGCGACTCGCTGCTGTTCACCGTCGGGATCTTCACCGCCCTCGGCGTGATCCCCCACTCGCTCTTCTTCGTCTGCGTGGTGCTCACCATCGCGGCGGTGCTGGGCAACATCTGCGGTTACTGGATCGGACGGCTGATCGGGCCGCCCCTGTTCCATCCGCGGCCCGGTCTGATGGGCAAGATCTTCAAGCAGAGCTACGTCGACAAGACCCACGAGTTCTTCGAGCGGTACGGCAACCGGGCGCTGATCCTGGCCCGGTTCGTGCCGATCGTCCGTACGTTCGTCACCCTCGTCGCCGGCGTTGGCAGGATGGACTTCCGCAAGTTCATCACCTACACCGCGATCGGTGGCGTGCTCTGGGTGACCATCGTGACGACCGCCGGCTACTACCTCGGCAACGTGCCGTTCATCAAGAACAACATCGAGGCCGTGCTGGTGCTGATCGTGTTCATCTCGGTGATCCCGATGCTGGTGGAGTACGTCTTGCACCGGCGCCGCGCCGCCAAGGCCGGCAGCCCCTCGGCCTGAGCCCGGGCCGAGGAGTCGCCGGGGCTCAGCCCTGGTAGCTCTGCGACGGGTCGTCGGTGCAGTGGCCGTCGATGTTGACGGCGTGGGTGGATACGTCCCAGTTCGTGTCCGAGGCGCCGCGCGAGTCCCAGCCGGTCACCCGGCCGTCCTTGTCGATGTCGAAGTTCGGGATGGTGACCCCGACACTGCCCCCCTCGTCCACCGAGACCCCGTTCGGCACCAGCCGCCCTGACGCCAGGTTCTGGTCGATCAGCCACGGGTGGTCGGCGGGACAGGTGAAGCCGGAGATCCCGGTGCTCTGCAAACCGCTCAGGGTGGCCGAGTAACCCAGGATCGTCTTCTCCGAGTAGGCCTTCCGATCGCTGATCGAGACGATGCTGTAGCCGTCGCCACTGAGCTGACTCAACTGCAAGGTGCTGTCGGGAAGGGCTTGGAACGACATCCCGTCGGTGTGGTCCTGGGCGATGCCCAGGCTGAGGGTGCCGCCACCGGCGGACCGCAGCTGGAGGGTGTCGCTCGCCCCGCCGTGCGGCCGGACATAGATCCAGACCTTGGCATCCGTGCCGATTTGTGTGCCGACCGCGGGATCGGCGGTCTGGGTGTTCCAGTCCGAGCCCGCGTAGCCGCCGATCGTCAGGGGAGCCGTCGTGCTGTTCTGGATCTGGAAGGCCTTGTCGTAGCTGTCGCCCAGCTGGGCGGTCGAGCCGTGCGGGGTGGCGGCGGCCGCCGTGCCGGCGGCGAGTCCGAGCAACGCCGTCGCGGTCAGGGCGGCGGCCAGGGTCTTGGTGGCGATGTTCATCGATGCTTCCTCGGGACGAGACACCCGGTGGGCGGGTGCGGGATCAACTGGACGACTCCCACCCTGCCGCCGGCGGCGGCCGTTGTCGGTCCGACCGCCGGCCCATCCATCGGATGACGTCGGCATCCCCCGATCGGTGGAACGACGCCGCCCGCGGCCCGGATCAGCTGACCCGCAGCGCCGCCAACGCCTGTTTCGCCGGCTCGCTGAACTGCGGCGCGTTGTCCGGGATCGAGGAGTAGAACAGGCCGGCCTCCCCGTCCGCCGAACCGGTATCGACGACCACGATGGTGGCGGTCTCCCCCTTGGCCTGGATGCCCGGGATGTCGAAGGTCAGGTGCATCTCGATGATCCAGCCGGGGTGCCCGTCGATCGTCGTGGCCTGGTTCCGGAGATCCTTCCGATCCACCGGGTTGTCGCCGTAGAACTTGCCGACGATGCACTGGGCGACCACAGCCGCGCCCTGCTGCGGACCGTAGAACCCGTCACCTGCCAGCAGCCGGGCGATCAGCACGCCCGCGACCCAGCTGCTCGTGCCGTCCGCACTCTTCTCCACCGGTGCCACCTGAGAGCGGACGTCGCGACCGAACGGGGTGCGCGAGTCGGGTTCCGGCGTGCTGAACGGCGGGGCCAGCCGTGGATAGGACAGGTGTCCGCTGACCACCCGATCGCTGCCCGTGTCCGGGATCGGCGTCGGTGTCTGCGACGGGGTCGCCGGGCACTGGATGGCCGCCGAGTTGCTCGGGTTCATCTCCGGGTCCTGGTCGGGCGGCGCGGCGTCGAGATTGCGCAGCAGCAGCACCCCGGTCACCACGAGGGCCCCGACAACCAGGGCCCCGACCCCGGCCAGGATCCAGCCGACCGGGCTGCGACGCCCAGGCCCGCCGCTGCCCGACGGACCGCCGCCCGACCGACCGCCGCCCTGAGCGCCGCCGGCCGGTGGACCGCTCGCCGGGGCGGTGGCCGGCGGCCCGACGTACGGATTGCTCGTGGTGCTCGCCGACCAGGACCGCCCGTCCCAGTAGCGGAACATCCCGGGCTGCCCACCCGGATCGGGATACCAACCTGGTCCGGCGCTCACGGTCAGCGAGTCTAGGTGGCTCCGGGGTCGCGACGGCCGACGTCGCACAGCCGCTCACCTCACCCGCAGACCCTCCAGGGCCTCCCGGGCCGGCGCGACGAACTGGGGCGAGGTGTCGGGGATCGAGGAGTAGAACAGGCCGGCCTCGCCGTCACCGGTGTCGACCACGACGATGGTCGCTACCTCGCCCTTGGTCTTCAGGTCAGGGATGTCGAAGCTCAGATGCATCTCGACCAGCCAGGCGTCGCGCCCGTCCACCGTCGTCGCTTCGTTGCGCCGGTCCTCGCGACCGACCGGATAGTCCCAATAGAACTTGCCGATCACGCACTGGGCGACGATCGCTGCGCCCTGCCGCGGACCGTAGAACCCGTCACCGGCGAGCAGCCGGGCGATCAGCACCTGAGCCACCCACAGCCCCTGCCCCGGCACCTGCTCCACGGTCGCCAGCTGGGTGCGGACGTCGCGACCGAACGGGGTCCGGGAGTCCGACTGCGGCGGGGTGAACGGGCTGCCCAGCCGCGGATAGGACAGCCGGCCGCTGACCACCCGGTCGCCGCTGTCCGGCGCCGCGGTCGAGGACGCGGCGGTGGCCTGCGGACAGACGAGGCCGGTCGAGGCCGGGTCCGTGCCCGGGTCGTCCGAGGCGGGTCCCGTGGTGCGAGCGATCAGGAAGCCGATGCCCACCAGCACACCGACCAGGACCACCGCGAGCGCGGCGAGCACCCAGCCCCAGGCGCCGCGGCGGCGGGGAGGGGGCGTCACGACGGTCCGAGGCGCAGCCGGGGCGGGTACGCCCGACGCCGCCGGCATCGTCGTCGCCGACCAGGCCCGGCCGTCCCAATAGCGGGCCATCCCCGGTGCGCCACCGGGATCGGGATACCAGCCCGGCGGAGCGCCCATCCTCGGAGTCTACGAAGGCGCGGTGAGCTCTCGCAGCGTCGCCAGGTCGGAGGCGCTCGGGTCCCAGGCGCCGGCAGCCACGTTGGCCCGGACCTGGTCGGCCGAGGTCGCGCCGGCGATCACGGAGGTCACCGGCCCGCTCGCCGACAGGCCGCCGATCGCTACCTGCAGCATGCTCAACCCGCGCTCGTCGGCGAATGTCTGGACGGCCTCGATCCGGTCGAAGTCCGCCGCGGCGAGCCGCTCGGGCATCTTCGCCAGCTTCGTCCCGGCGGGTGCGGACTTGCCGCGACGGTACTTCCCGGTCAGCAGCCCCGAGGCGAGCGGGAAATAGGGCAGCAGGCCCTGGCCAGTGCGCTCCAGCGCGGGAACCAGCTCGGCCTCGACCCCGCGATGCAGCCACGAGTACTGGTTCTGGGCCGACACGAACCCGGTGGTTCCGGCGGTCCGTGCGGTCCAGTCGGCGTCGATCAGCTGCCAGCCCGCAAAGTTGGACGAGCCGAGATAGCGCACCTTGCCCTCGCGGACCAGATCGTCCAGCACCGACAGCGTCTCCGCGATCGGGGTCTTCGGGTCCGGCATGTGCATCTGGTAGAGATCGATCCAGTCGGTGCCCAGCCGCCGCAAGCTGGCCTCGACCGCGCGACGGACGTACCGGCGGGAACCGCGGACGCCCCAGTCCGGGCCGTTCTCGCCGGCCATGTCGGCACCGAACTTGGTCGCCACCACGACGTCAGCACGCCGGGCGCCGAGGGCCTTGCCGAGCAGCACCTCCGAGCCGCCGCGATTGCCGTAGACGTCGGCGGTGTCGAACAGCGTCACGCCCGCGTCGATCGCCGCGGCCACCACCTCGGGGACCTTCTCGTCGGGCATCCGGGCGCCGAAGTTGTTGCAGCCGAGCCCCACCGCGGAGACAGTCAGGCCGGAGCCGCCGAGTTGTCGATAGTCCACCGTTACAGTCTGCCAACTGGGCAGGTGCATCGATTCAACCGGTGCCGGACCCGGCGGCGAAGCCGTCTAGGCTGACGCAAGACCTCAACGGGAAGGCCGTACGTGAGCATCGTCGCCGGAGTCGACTCCTCCACCCAGTCCTGCAAGATCGTGGTCTGCGACGCCGATACCGGCGAGGTGCTGCGGACCGGGCGGGCGTCGCACCCGAACGGCACCGCGGTCCCGGCCGGCGCCTGGCTGAGCGCCTATCGCGAGGCCAGCGCCGACCCGTCGCTGCTGGCCGAGGTCGAGGCGATGGCGGTCGGCGGCCAACAGCACGGCATGGTCGCCCTGGACGAGAGCGGCGAGCCGGTCCGCGACGCGCTGCTGTGGAACGACAATCGATCCGCCTCCGATGCCGTCGACCTGATGATCGAGCTGGGCGGCGCCGAGGCATGGGTCGAGGCGGTCGGTTCCGTGCCGGTCGCCGCCATGACGGTCAGCAAGATCCGCTGGCTCGCCCGGAACGAGCCAGACAACGCCGCCCGCACCGCGCAGGTCGTGCTCCCCCACGACTGGTTGACCTGGCAGTTGGGCGGGCGAAGCTTCGGCCCGGTGACCGATCGCGGCGACGCGTCGGGCACCTGCTACTTCGACGCGACCACGAACCTCTACCGCGATGACATCGTCGAACTCGCGTTCGGTCGGCAGCTCGAGCTCCCCCGGGTGGCCGAGCCGCAGGAACTCGTCGGCGAGACCCCGGAGGGGATCGGGCTGGCCGCGGGAACCGGCGACAACATGGCCGCGGGGCTCGGGCTCGGGCTGACCCATGGCTCGGCCGTGGTCTCGCTCGGCACCAGCGGCACCGCTTTCGCCCAGTCGGCCCGGCAGACCCGCGACCCCTCCGGCGTGGTGGCCGGGTTCGCCGACGCGACCGGCGCTTTCCTGCCGCTGGTCTGCACCCTGAACGGGGCCCGCAACCTGGCCGGCACGGCCAAGCTGCTCGGCGTCGACTTCGCCGAGTTCGCCCGGCTGGCGCTGAGCGCACCGGCCGGCGCCGAGGGGGTGTCGTTCATCCCCTACCTGGAGGGCGAGCGGACGCCACCGCTGCCGTACGCCAAGGGTGAGATGGTTGGCCTCGACCTCGACAACTTCACCCCGGCCAACATCGCGCGGGCCGCGATCGAGGGCATCCTGTGGAGCCTGGCCTACGGACTTCGTACGCTCGCGGAGTATGCCGGTGCGCTCGACCGGGTGATCCTGACCGGCGGCGCCGCCCAGTCGACCGCGGTGCAGCAGATCGCACCGGCCGTCCTCGGGCTGCCGGTCACGGTCACCGCGGTCGAGGAAAGCGTGGCGATCGGTGCCGCCCGGCAGGCCGCCTGGGCGCTCGGCGGCACGCTACCGGACTGGCCGGTGCCCCAGCAGCGCGAGCTGGAGCCCACCGAAGCCGACGTCAAGGCCGCCGAGGAGATCCACCAGCGCTACCACGGGATCGTCACCGCCCACTACACGCGGATCTAGGCCATCCGAGTCGGCTCAGAACTCGCACCACACCGACGCTGCGCGCCGGGGAGTGCAGGAGCGTTCGGTGAAACACGCTCTTCCGTTTCACCGAACGCGACGAACGACCCGGCTTGAAGCGCAGCGGAGCGCGGAGCGAGGCTTGCCGAGCGGAGCAATCAGGACGTCTGGGGCGGTTGGTAGCCGCCCTGTTGGGGCGGGTTCGCGCTCGGCGGGGTGTAGCCGCCCTGCTGGTAGCCACCCTGCTGCGGCGGCTGGTAGCCACCCTGCTGCGGATTGCCCTGCTGAGGGTTGTAGCCGCCCTGCTGCGGGTAGCCCTGCTGCTGCGGCGGTGAGTAGTAGCCGCCCTGGCCCGGCTGGTTCTGCACCGGCTGGTTCTGCACCGGTTGGTTCTGGGGCGGCTGGTAGTGCTGCTGCGGCTGGTACTGGTTCGGATTCGGCAGCGCATCGGAGGAGGGGCTGCCGTACTGCGCCGGCTGGTTGGACGGCTGCTGCGGCAGGCCCTGGGGCTGGTCGCCCCGGTAGGCGATCTCGCCGAAGCTCACGCTCGGCGCCTGGCGTACGGTCGGGTCGTTCACCTCGAAGTAGGTCGCCTTCTCGAAGTGGAACATGTTGGCGATGATGTTGGTCGGGACGGACTCGACCTTGGTGTTGTAGACCCGAACGTTGGCGTTGTAGAACCGACGCCCGGCGGCGATCCGGTCCTCGGTCTCGGTCAGCTGCTTCTGCAGCTCCAGGAAGTTGACGTTGCTCTTCAGGTCCGGGTAGGCCTCGACGCTGACGATCAGGTTCCGCACCGCGCCGGACAGCGCCGCCTCGACGTCGGCGCGCTGCTGGCTCGGCAGCGAGCCCTCCTGCTGCGACAGTTGCTGCGCCTGAGCCCGCAGCCGGGTGATGTCCTCCAGCGTGTTCCGCTCGTGCGCCGCGTACGCCCGGACGGTCTCGATCAGGTTCGGGATCAGCTCGTAGCGCCGGTTGAGCTCGACGTCGATCTGCCGCCACGACTCCTGGATCAGGTTGCGGGACTTGACGAACCCGTTGTACGCACTCATGGCGATCAACGCGATGATCGCGACGATCACCACGATGACGATGATCACAACGATGGCAGTACCCATCGACGACTCCTCGGCTCGGCACCCCAGCGAACGCTGGTTTCGTCTTGTCGGTGTGCCCTCAGGCTAGTCGACAGCCGGATCAGCCGCTGGCAGACCTCGCGCTGAGGGCCGGGACGATCAGGACAGACCGAGATCGCGAAGACCGAGCGCGGAACGGTACGGCAGCCCCGCCTCCTGGATGACCTCGCGGGCACCGGTGTCCCGATCGACGATCGTCGCGACCCCAACGACCTCGGCGCCGGCCTCGCGGACGGCCTCCACCGCGGCCAGCGGCGACCCTCCGGTGGTGCTGGTGTCCTCGACCACGAGCACCCGGCGGCCCTCGACCGGGGAACCCTCGATCCGCCGCTGCATGCCGTGCTTCTTGGCCTCTTTCCTGACCACGAAGGCGTCCAGCCGCTCACCGGCGGCGGCCGCCGCGTGCAGCATCGAGGTCGCCACCGGATCGGCGCCCAGGGTCAGGCCGCCGACGGCGTCGAAGTCCCAGTCCTCGACCAGCGCGCGCATCACCCGGCCGACGATCGGGGCCGCGGCGCCGTCCAGGGTGACCCGGCGCATGTCGACGTAGTAGTCGGCCTCACGCCCGGAGGTCAGCGTGACCCGGCCGTACACCACGGCGAGCTCGCGGATCCGTTCGATCAGCGCCGACCGGTCGTCGGCGGGGGTGTCGGTGGTCTCTGGCGTCAGGCTCACGGGGCACCAGCGTACGGCGTCCGCGCCGACGGATGCGCCGCTCAGCCCTTGTTCTTGGTGCTCTGCAGGTGACCGAAGCCGATCGAGCGGTCCGGGGAGTGGAACAGGTCCTGGCAGGTCGTCAGGGTGATCAGCGCCTGCGTCGGGGTCGCGTCGGGCTGGCCGGGGACCGGATCGACGACCCAGGTCGCGTTCTCCTCCACGGTCAAGTCCCGCGGCGCGGTGTCGATGACGTAGGTATAGATGGCCGATCGGGTCTCGACCAGGATCTGGTCGCCCTTGTCCAGCTCCAGCAGGCGGGAGAACGGCTGACCGTGGGTCACCCGGTGGCCGGCGATGGCGAAGTTGCCGATCTGACCCGGCTGTGCGGTCGACGGATAGTGCCCGACCCCGCGGGCCAGCACGGAGAGCTCGGTGCCTTCCAGGATCGGCACCTCGTAGGAGTCGCCGAACCGCGGGATCCGCAGCAGCGCGATCGCATCTCCGGGCACCGCTCGCGGCTGGGCGTCACTCAGCGCCGGATCGGCCGATCCGGTCGGGACGGCCGGGGCGGGCGGCTGCGCGTCCCACCTGGCCCGCAACTCCCCCGACTCCTGCTCGAAGGCGCGCTTGGAGACCACATTGGTGCCGACGTACTGGTAGGCGATCCAGCCGAGGCAGCCCAGACCGCCGAGCAGCAGGACGAGCCCGATCACCCCGAGCACCGACGGGCGGCGGCGCCGGGCACGCGGCTTCTCCAGACTCGGCGCGCTCACCCGGCCCATTCTGCCGGTCGGCCCAAGCCGGCCGAGGCGCGCTCGCCGTAACGTGCACGTATCACGGTCGACCTACCCTTGCTCAGAAGGACTGTGGACGACGGGGTCGTCTCTCCCCCTGGTCCGCGAGTCCAAGAAAGCGGGTTGGTCGTCGTGTTCACCCTCGTCGTCGTGATGATCGCGTCGTTGGTCGCGCTCGCCGCGGTGCAGGCACACCGCCACCGGGTCGAGGCGCGGCGCTTCCACTGGCAGTTCGCGACGTACGCCGGCGGCCGGCTGGTCCACGCGGTGCCGATCAGCGACATCCAGCACATCGAGGACCAGCCCGCCGACTGCAGCTGCGGGCCGTGGAGCGAGCGGTTCGAGCGGGGGGACGGCTCGTACGGCGACGTGATCTATCACCAGCGCGTTCGACGCTGACGGTGTGCGGCCGGCTCGCCGGCGACCAGAACGTCCGCCGGCCGCGGAGGGCGCGCGTCGAGGGTAGGTCTAGGGTCGCACCCGAAGCCTCCCTCCACATCGCCGTAGGAGTCCTCATGAGGTCTCGTCGTGCTCGCCGCCTCGGTGTCTTCCTGGGGTGCGTCGGCCTGCTCACCCTCGGACTGGGCATCGCCACACCGGCCACGGCCGCCGTGCCCGCTCCGCTGAGCCCGGCCACCAGGTTCTACGTCCCACCGCCCGATCCCGGGGCCGGGCAACAGATCAAGCGGCTGCTGCACCAGGGCCGGCTCGGCGACGCCGCCAAGATCGCCCGGATGGTGACCACGCCGCAGGCGGTCTGGTTCACCGGCGGCACGCCGAAGGAAGTCCGCAAGGACGTGACGTCGACGATCCGTGCCGCGCGGCACCAGCGCGCCGTGCCGGTGCTGGTCGCCTACAACGTCCCCGGCCGGGACTGCTCGCAGTACTCCTCGGGCGGGGCCGGCAGCGACGAGGCCTACCGGGCCTGGGCGGACGGGTTCGCCGCCGGTCTGCGGTCCGCCGGGCGGGTGGTCGTGGTGGTGGAACCCGACGGGCTGTCGAACCTGCCGAGCGACTGCCCGGACGCGTACCCCGGAGAGGACGTCGCCGCCCTCACCGCGGGCCGGATCGCCGACATCGCCTACCTCGGCCATGCGATCCAGGCCGCCGACCCGGACGCGCTGGTCTACCTCGACGCCGGGCACGCGGCCTGGCACTCGGTCGGCGACATCGCCGACCGCCTGCACCAGGCCGGGATCGCCGATTTCCAGGGCTTCTCGCTGAACGTCTCGAACTACCAGCCGACACCGCAGTCGGTGCAGTACGGCACCTGGATCGCGAAGTGCCTCTGGTACGCCGCCAACACGGCGGAAGGCGGTTGGCGGCTCGGCCACTACGACTACTGCGCCAGCCAGTACTACCCCGCCACCGCCGGCGACTACAGCACCTGGCACCTCACCGACCAGTGGTACGCGACGAACGTCGACAACGCGGCGAACCCACCGGCCGGTCCGAGCGATCTGGCCCACTTCGTGGTCGACACCAGCCGCAACGGGCAGGGTCCGTGGAGCGGCCCGCAGGACTGGTGCAACCCGCCCGGTCGAGGACTCGGGATCCGGCCGACCGCGGACACGGGGTCTGCGCTGGCCGACGCGTATCTGTGGGTCAAGACTCCCGGTCAGTCCGACGGGCAGTGCAACCGAGACGTCGCCGGCTCGACCACGGATCCGGAGTGGGGCGGGATCACCGATCCGCCAGCCGGTCAGTGGTTCCCGGCGCAGGCGCTGCAACTGGCCAGGCTGGCGTCACCACCGCTGCGGTGACCTTGTCCCCGGCCGTGGATGTGCGGATCCACCGCCGGCGGGTGGCGTCTCGGGCGCGCTCGGACGCGACGGTACGGGGCGGGTGGTGACGGTACTGTTCGGTGCGTGGCGTCGCAGTGGAGAGCCGGCCGGGTCCGGTCGTCGACCACCACGATCTTCGCCGAGATGTCTGCGTTGGCCGTGTCCACCGGCTCGGTGAACCTGGGCCAGGGCTTTCCCGATACCGACGGCCCGGCGTTCATGCTGGCAGCGGCCGAGCAGGCGATCGCGAACGGCGTCAACCAGTACCCGCCCGGCCGCGGCATCGCGCCCCTGCGGCAGGCGATCGCCGACCACTCGGCCCGGCACTACGGTCTGGGCTACGACCCGGACGCCGAGGTCCTGGTCACCACCGGCGCGACCGAGGCGCTGGCCAGCGCGATCCTCGCCTTCGTCGATCCCGGCGACGAGGTGATTGCGCTCGAACCGTTCTACGACTCCTATGCCGCCTCGATCGACCTGGCCGGCGGGACGCGGGTCGGCGTCGGCCTGTTCGGCCCCGACTTCCGGCTCGACCTGGACGAGTTCGCCGCCGCCTTCACGCCGCGGACCAAGCTGGTGCTGATCAACTCCCCGCACAACCCCACCGGAACCGTGCTGGACCGCGCCGAGCTGGCCGAGATCGCCCGGCTGGCCGTGGAGCACGACGTGCTGGTGGTCTGCGACGAGGTCTACGAGCACCTGGTCTTCGACGACGCGCGGCACGTGCCGCTGGCGACCTTCCCCGGCATGCGGGAGCGTACGGTCCGGATCTCCTCCTCGGGCAAGACCTACTCCGCCACCGGCTGGAAGATCGGCTGGGCGCTCGGCACGCCGGAGCTGATCAGCGAGGTCACCGCGGTCAAGCAGTTCCTCACCTACGTCTCCGGCGCGCCGTTCCAGCCGGCGATCGCGCGGGCGCTGAACGAGGGCGACGATTGGGTCGCGGCGCTGCGGGCCGACCTGCAGCGCAAGCGGGACCGGCTCGCGGCCGGCCTCCGCGGCATCGGGCTCGAGCCGGCGATGCCGAGGGGGACGTACTTCATGACCACCGACGTACGCCCGCTCGGCTACGCCGACGGCATCGAGTTCTGCCGCGACCTGCCCACCCGGTGCGGGGTGGTCGCCATTCCGCACCAGGTCTTCTACGACGACATCGAGGCCGGCCGGCCGTACGTCCGCTGGGCCTTCTGCAAGCGCGACGAGGTGCTCGACACCGCGATCGAGCGGCTCAACCGCGGTCTGGGCCGAACCAGCGGATAGCTGCCGGGGTCCACAGAATCGCCACGCAGATCAGGATGTAGGCGATCGGCGCCACCGCCCAGACGGGACTGAGGTGCAGCCACCAGACCAGCCAGCCGATGCTCACCGCGCCCAGCAAGCTATAGAACACCTGCGCCCAGCGCCGGCCCGACAGCAGCGTGAAGGCGGCCACGAACGCGATCGCGGGCAGCCCGAAGAGCGGGATCGCCAGGCCGTCCAGCAGCCGAGCGGAGAACCGGTTGAGCATGATCAGCACCTGGCCGTCGAAGTCCTGGTCCGCCGCCAGCCGAGCCTGGCCGGCCGCCGCAAACAGCCAGGCGGTCGCCAGCGCGCAGACCCAGAGCGCGGTCGCGGAGACGGTCATGCTGGCCGACATCGCGACCACCGCCGGACGCTGCGGACGGTGCGGCTGCTGGATGACGTACGTCCCCGGCGGGCCAGCCGGATAGCCGACCGGTCCGGGATAGGCCGGCCGCGGATACTCGGGCTGGGGGCCGTAGCCCGCGTTCGGCGGCGGATATCCCGGCACACCGGACGGCGCCGAGCTGCTGCCCGGCGGCATGAACTGGGGCTGGTAGGCCATGCGCTCCAGGTTACGGTCCCGGTCGAACGGTGGCCGGTCGTCAATCCAGAAGGGCTAGCGCGGACCCTCGATGCGTGGACCACAAGGGTTGCGATGGCCCACTCGTCGACGTACTCACCGACAGCCGACTCACGCGCCCCATCCAGCAGCCCCGAGCCGACTCCGCACCCCGCAGGGCGACTCCGCGCCCCGCGCACAGGGTGCGGAGTCACCTTCGGGGGTGCGGAGTGGCAGGGCGGACTTGCACTGGGGTTGCAACACCCAGCGCCGTGACCCGCCCCTTGACGGCTCGCGGATCAGAACCCGCGGAAGAAGTCGAAGGGCGGGTCCGGCGAGGGCGACACATCCTCGTCGGCGAAGGGCTTCGCGCCGGCGACCAGCTGGGTCAGCCGGGACCCGGTGAGGACCCGATAGGGGTACGGTCCGGAGCCGGCCCGCTGGGCATAGTCGAGCACCGGCAGCGGGAGCGCCGACGCGGCGAGGATGACATTGCCGAACCGGCGGCCCTTCATCGTCGAAGGCTCGGCCGACCACAGCACCTGGGCGAAAGCCTCGAGCAGACCGGCGGCGACCCGGCGGCCGTAGCCGAAGGGCCCGCGGTCGGTCAGGTTGATCGCCAGCACCCCGCGCGGCGCGACAACCCGGGCCACGTCGGCGAAGAACTCGACAGTGGTGAGCTCGGCCGGCACCCGGGCGCCGAGAAACGCGTCGACGACCACCAGATCGGCGTAGCCGTCCGGCAGCTCGGCGACCCCGGCCAGACCGTCGGTGGCGCGGACCTTGATCCCGCTCTGCCGGGGCAGCGGCAACCACTCCCGGACCCAGGCCGTCAGCGCGGCGTCCGGCTCGAGCACGACCTGCGCCGACCGCGGCCGGGTGGCGGCCAGATAGCGCGGAATCGCCATCGCGGCTCCGCCCACGTGGACGACCCTGATCCGCTCCGCCGGCGGTGCCAGCACGTCGATCAGGTCCGCGATCCGCTGGACGTAGTCGAACTCGAGATTGCTCGGATCGTCCAGGTCGACGTAGCTCTGGTCGGTGCCGCCGATCCGGAGCGTGTACGCGTTGACGCGGGCCGGGTCGCGGATCAGCACCGTGCCCGGCCGGAGGACGATCGCATGCTCGGCCACCCGGCCATCGTCCTACGAGCCGGGCTCGGGCAGCCGGCCGGCGCCGTTCAGCAGGCTCCGCATGGTGTCTGCGGCCAGCCGGGCGGCCGCGTCCAGGTCGGCGAAGATCCCGATCAGGTGCATCGAGGCCGAGCCGTGCGCGACCGCCATGAACTGCGGGATGAGGTCGACCGCGGCCTGGGTGTCGCCCCCGGTCGCCGCGATGGCGCGGAGCAGGACGATGTCGCTGACCGACCGGCCGGCATCGCGCAGCGACGGATCGTGCACCCCGCGCAGCTCGGGCGCGAAGACCACGTCGAATCCGGTGCGCCGGGTGCCGGCGAAGCGGACGTAGGCCGCCGCGGCGGCCGCGATCGCCTCGGTCGGGTCATCCCCCGCCTCGTCGGCCGCGGCCCGCATGGCGGCGTCGAGCTCCTCAGCCGCCTTGGTCGCGACCGCGACGACGAGATCCTGGCGGCTCGGGAAGTGCCGGTAGGGCGCGGCTGCGCTGACCCCGGTGCGCCGAGCGGCCTCGGCCACCGACAGCGCCGGCAGCCCGCCCTCGGCGACCAGCTCGGTGCCCGCGTCGATCAGTGCGACCCGCAGGTCGCCGTGGTGATATCCCACCGCCCACTCTCCTCATCGGTATCGGCATCCTCGGGAACGAATGTAAGAGAGATCATACATAACCTCTTGCGCTCTATGTTAGTCGCCTCTTACTATGTAAGAGCACACTAACAAGGAGGAAGTCCCGATGAGCACCTTGCCCTGGGGAACCATGAACGACTGGCAGCGCCTCGAGGTCGAGGAGCGTGCCACCCGGCTCCAGCGCCGGCTCGACGCCCGCGCCACCCGGGCCGCCCGCCGAACGCAGGCCGCGCCGATCGTCCGCACCGCTCCGGCCGTCCCGGCCATCTCGCAGGCCGACTGCACCGAGGCCGCCTGACCCAACCCGCCCCTCCGCACTGCCTCACCCCCAGATCCTCGGATCCCCTGTGCGGGGTCGGATCCGCTATACGGGATCCGACGGGCCGCAGGGGATCCGAGGATCTGAGGGGGCTACGTCGGATCCCCTGTGCAACGTCGGATCCCTTGTACGACTTCGGATCCCCTGGGCGACTTTGGATCCCCTGGGTGACTTTGGATCCCCTGGGTGACCTTGGATCCGCTATACGGGATCCGGCGAGGTACAGGGGATCCGAGGATCTGGAGAGGCGACGTCGGATCCCCTCGGTGACGTCGGATCCGCTATACGGGATCCGGCGGGCCGCAGGGGATCCGAGGATCTGGAGGCGGACGGGGTGAACGACGCAGCAGAAGGGCCGGGACCCACGGATGGGTCCCGGCCCTTGTGTGCCGTAGAGGTATTGCCGGTGGCTCAGGCGTTCGCCGGCTCCGGGGCGACGGACACCAGCCCGTCCTTGCCCTCGTCGACGTCGAACACCACGGTGTCACCGTCGCTGACCTGACCCGACAGCACCTGGCGAGCCAGCTCGTCCTCGATCGTGGTCTGCACCAGCCGGCGGAGCGGGCGGGCGCCGTAGACCGGGTCGAACCCGGTGAGCGCCAGCCAGTCCTTGGCCGCAGGCGTGGCCTCGACGCTGATCCGGCGATCTGCCAGCCGCTTGTTGAGCCGCTGCAGCGCGATCTCGACGATCTGTGCCAGTTCCTCGGTGCCGAGCGCGTCGAACAACACGATCTCGTCCAGCCGGTTGAGGAACTCGGGCTTGAACGAGCTCCGCACCACGTTCATCACGGCCTGGCGCTTGGTGTCGGCGTCCAGCGTCTGATCGGCGAGGAACTGCGAGCCCAGGTTGGAGGTCAGGATCAGCAGCACGTTCCGGAAGTCGACAGTACGTCCCTGGCCGTCGGTCAGCCGGCCGTCGTCGAGCACCTGGAGCAGGATGTCGAAGACCTCGGGATGGGCCTTCTCCACCTCGTCCAGCAGCACCACCGAGTACGGCCGCCGCCGGACGGCCTCGGTCAGCTGGCCGCCCTCCTCGTAGCCGATGTAGCCCGGGGGCGCACCGACCAGGCGCGCCACCGAGTGCTTCTCGGAGTACTCGCTCATGTCGATCCGGATCATCGCCCGCTCGTCGTCGAACAAGAACTCCGCCAGCGCCTTGGCCAGCTCGGTCTTGCCGACACCGGTCGGCCCGAGGAACAGGAACGAACCGGTCGGCCGGTTCGGGTCGGAGATGCCGGCCCGCGACCGCCGGACGGCGTCCGACACCGCGCGAACGGCCTTCTTCTGACCGATCAGCCGCTCGCCCAGGCGCGACTCCATCGAGAGCAACTTCTCGGTCTCGCCCTGCAGCAGCCGCCCGACCGGGATGCCGGTCCAGTTGGAGACGACCTCGGCGATGTCGGATGCACCGACCTCTTCGGAGACCATCGGCTTGGTCGCCAGCTCGGCCTCGTCGGCGCGGGCGAGCTGGCGCTGCAGCTCGGGGATCTCGCCGTAGTTGATCTCGCTGGCCCGCTGCAGGTTGCCCTCGCGAAGCACCCGGTCGGCCTCGATCCGCAGCTCGTCGATCTTCGCCTTCAGGTCGCCGACCTGGTTGAGGCCATGCTTCTCGGCCTCCCAGCGGGCCTCGAGCCCGCGCAGCTCCTCCTCGGCGTCGGCCAGCTCGCTCTCCAGCCGGTGCAACCGCTCGACACTGCCCGCGTCGGTCTCCTTCTCCAGCGCGAACTTCTGCATCTTCATCCGCTCGACGCTGCGCCGGAGCTGGTCGATCTCCTCCGGCGAGGAGTCGATCTCCATCCGCAGTCGAGACGCGGCCTCGTCGACCAGGTCGATCGCCTTGTCCGGCAGCTGCCGGGAGGTGATGTAGCGGTTGGACAGGCTCGCGGCGGCGACCAGCGCGCCGTCGGTGATGGCCACCTTGTGGTGCGCCTCGTAGCGCTCGCGCAGGCCGCGCAGGATCGCGATGGTGTCCTCGACACTGGGCTCACCGACGTACACCTGCTGGAAGCGGCGCTCCAGCGCCGGGTCCTTCTCGATCCGCTCGCGGTATTCGTCCAGCGTGGTCGCGCCGATCATCCGCAGCTCGCCGCGGGCCAGCATCGGCTTGAGCATGTTGCCGGCGTCCATCGCACCCTCGCCGGTCGCGCCCGCGCCGACGACGGTGTGCAGCTCGTCGATGAACGTGATGACCTGGCCCTCGGCCTCCTTGATCTCGGTCAACACGGCCTTCAGCCGCTCCTCGAACTCGCCGCGGTACTTCGCGCCGGCCAGCATCGAGCTGAGGTCGAGCGAGACCAGCCGGCGGCCCTTCAGCGAATCCGGTACGTCGCCGGCGACCAGCCGCTGCGCCAGGCCCTCGACGACGGCGGTCTTGCCGACGCCGGGCTCGCCGATCAGCACCGGGTTGTTCTTGGTCCGCCGAGCCAGCACCTGGACCACGCGACGGATCTCGGTGTCCCGGCCGATCACCGGGTCCAGCCTGCCTTCGCGCGCCTGCGCGGTGAGGTCCACGCCGTACTGGTCGAGGGCCGAGGATGTGCCCTCGGCCTCCGGGCTGGTCACCCGCTTGCTGCCGCGGGAGTCGTTGAACGCCTTGGTGAGGCTGTCCGGCGTGACCTTGAGGTCGCGCAGGATCTTCTTGGCCGCGGACTCGACCGCGGCCAGGGCGATCATCAGGTGCTCGGTCGCGACGTAGGAGTCACCGAGCGAGTCCGCCCGGTTCTCGGCGTCGGCGAGCACCCGGGCCAGGGCGCCGGACACCGCCGGCTGGCTGACCGAGGAGCCGCTCGCGGACGGGAGCTTCGCGATCGCGCCCTGCGCCGCGGCATCCACCACGGCTGGGTCGGCGCCGACCGCACTGATCAGCGGCGACACGGTGTTGCCGGGCACCATCAACAGCGCGTGCAGCAGGTGCACCGGCTCGGCGTTCGGGTTGCCCGCGGTGAGCGCGTTGCGCAGGGCGGCCGAGACGGCGTCCCGGCTCTTCGTCGTCAGCTTGTTGGTATCCATCCAGGTCCTTCGCGTGTCTGTCTGAACTGAGTTGAGTCTACTAGGCTCAACCCTTCGCGCGAAGACCGTATTCCACCTTGAGCGCGGTTCGCTCAACTTGTTTGGTGCACGGCGGCCGGGTGCCCTCGGGTCCCCGTCGCGCCACCGCCCATTCCCGCCCGTGGCGGGCAACTGGGAGCCAAATGGCTCCCAGCGGGCCCCGGATTCCCGCCGCGGCGCGAATCTGAGCCGATGAGATCGGGCCGCCCGCGGGGTCTGACAGCGCATGGCGATGACGACGCGGATCATGAGCGTGACGATGCCGGTGGCGGACCAGGATCGCGCGCTGGCGTTCTATACCGAGGTGCTGGGTTGCGAGCTCGTCACCGACGTCGAAGTCTGGCCGGGCGCCCGGCTGGTCGAGGTGGTCCCACCCGGGTCGAGCGTGGGATTCGTGCTGCTCCCACCGGACAGCCCGATCCCTGTCGCCGTACGGATGGGGACGAGCAGCGCGGAGGATGCCCATGCCCGCCTTCGCGACGCCGGGGCCACCCTGCACAACGACGAGCTCGTCCGGATGCCGGGCGTGCCGCCGATGTTCTTCTTCGCGGATCCGGACGGCAACGGCCTGGTCTACATCGAGGACGCGCCCGGGAACGCCGACCGCGCGACAGCGGAGTAGATCCTCGGTCGAGTACCACCGACGATCGACTCCGATCGCGGTGTCCGGCGACAAGAACGACGATTCTGTGACGAATATCCCGAAGGGTCTTGCGGAAAAAATGAAACTTCCTTTTGAATGTTCGACGGCAGATAGCCATCCTCACAAACCCCAGAAGGGTCTCGATGGATCACACAGCTCTCACCCGTGACCGGGTGCGTCGCCGGCGTGGGCGGATCGCCGTCGTCGCCGCGGCCGTCCTCGGCCTCGGCCTGACCGCCACGCTCGCGCCGGGCGCCTCGGCTGCTCCGGCCAAGAAGGCACCCGTCGTCGTCAAGACCGACGTCCGCGAGATCGACCCGCACAAGAAGTTCTCGACCAAGGACATCAAGGCGAAGGCTGCGGCCAACTCCAAGGCGAGGGCGAAGGTACGGGCGCAGGCGGAGTCAGGCGCCACGCCGCCGGTCGGCACGACCCGCACGCTCATCGGTCTCGACGACTACAAGAACAAGCTGTTGCTCAAGAGCTACACGCTCCAAGCGGTGGGCGCGCACATCGAGGTGTGGGTCGCCGACGATACCTCGTTCCCAGCCGGCGACTGCCGCAACCAGATCGCGAACTCGACGACGGTCACCCGAGCGCAAGCCCAGGAGCTGGCCGACCAGTTCGACGACAACATGTTCCCGAAGGAGTCGCAGGCCTTCAGCGTCGCCCCCGATCGCGACGGCAGCAAGGCGGATCCCGACGCGCTCGCCGCTGGCATCGATCCCTCGGGCGACGGCAACAAGATCATGACCCTGGTCGACAACGTCCGGGACGACAACTACTACGCGTTCCCGGCCAACCCGACCTACATCGCGGGCTTCTTCTCCGCCGGCTTCAACGAGCTGCTCGATCGCAACATCATGACGATCGACGCCTTCGACTGGGCCCACCGCACCACGGCGAACCCGCAGGACGCCGCGACCAGCGACCCGTGCACCAGCCGGCCGGCGCGGCCCTACCTGTACGAGGGCACCTTTGCCCACGAGTACCAGCACCTGCTGGAGTACTACCAGGATCCGAACGAGGTCAGCTGGGTGAACGAGGGCCTGTCGGACTTCGCTCAGACGCTGGTGGGCTATGTCGACGCGACCAAGACCGTGTTCGACAAGGGCGCCGACAGCCACATCTTCTGCTACCAGGGCTTCGGCACGGTACAGACGGCGTACAACCCGAATCCGCGCGACTGTGGCGGACCGGCGAACTCGCTGACGCTGTGGGGTGACCAGGGCAGCGGAAGCGAGATCCTGGCCGACTACGGCGAGGCGTACTCCTTCATGCTGTTCCTCTACGACCGCTACGGCATCGGCTTCATGAGCACGCTGCACCGCGATGGAAACGCCCAGGGTCTGGTCGGGCTCCAAGACGCGCTGGACGGCTACGCCGACGGGGTCGACGTCTACAAGGTGCTGCACGACTTCCAGGTCTCGACCCTGGTCGACAAGTACGTCGACACGAAGAAGGGCAAGGTCAAGGGCATCAGCAAGGCCCGGGTGACCTCGAAAAGCCTGAACTCGACCGTCAACCTCGGCAACCCGGAGTCGTACGCGGATCCGGGCGCCTCGGCGAACGGCGCCGACTACGTCGGCCTGCGCGCCGGCAGCGGGCTGTACCTGAAGGGTAAGCAGCTCAAGTCGCTGAAGTTCAGCGGTGCGAAGCAGCTGGTGCCCGAGCCGTTGAAGTGGACCAGTGTCGCCAACCCGCCGCAGCACAGCGGAAATGCCGCACTCTGGTCGGGCAACTCGAGCAACCTCGACGCCAGCGCGGTGACCCCGGTGACGGTGCCGACGACGAACGCGACACTGACGTTCGACGAGCTGCACCTGGCCGAGCCGACGTACGACTACGCCTACACGGTGATCTCGACCGACGGCGGCGAGACCTACACCGCGCTGGCGAACGACAACACCGAGGACGGGCCGTACGGTCCGGCGCTCAACGGTGACGCCGAGGATTGGGCGACGCAGACCTTCGACCTGAGCGCGTACGCGGGCAAGTCGGTGCTGATCGGCTTCCGCTACGTCAGCGACGGCGGCACCAACGACGGCGGGTTCTACGTCGACAACGTCAAGGTCGGCGGCACGCTGGTCAGCGACGGATCCAGCACGAGCGCGTTCAAGTCGTTCACCCAGGCCCGGCCGGCCAAGGTGGCGGCCTGGAACGTCCGGCTGGTCGGTCTGGACACCGGCAAGCACAAGGCGCTGGTGAAGACCTACGCCAAGCGGTCGTTCAGCCTGAACTCGAAGGATCTCGCGCAGTTCCGCAAGTACCCGCGGGTGGTCGCCATCGTCAGCTACGACGAACCGACCGAGCAGCTGCAGCCCGCGGCGCTCTACACCCTCACCGTGAACAAGGTCGTCCAGGCCGGCGGTGGGCAGTCCAGCAAGGCAGTGAAGGTGAAGGCGGACAAGTTCTGATCGCCTCCCACCGGTAACACCCGACGTGACCCCGCCGGCCCACCTGGGCCGGCGGGGTCTCGCGCGCTCGCCGGACTGCCCGCAGCTGCCGCGCTGAGCTGGTGACTCGGCGCCGTCGTACGTCCGCGCGATGAGGCGGGCCGGGCGCCGTCAGCCCCGGAACGTACGGCCGTAGTTGCGTTCCCGCTCCGACGATCCGGAGCGGGAAACCCGGGAGATTTATCACCGTGATTGGTGATGCGTTCCTGGTGGCGGACCCGGACTTCTTCGAGGCGCCCGAGCGGATGGACGACTCCGCCGAGTTGTTCGAGGTGGCCCGCCGGCCGGTGCCCGAGGGTTGGGGCCGGGCGACCCGCGGGCTCTGGATCGGGTTCCAGCCGAACGAGCTGCGGCTGCCAGCCCAGGGCTGGAAGGTCCATCTCTCGGTGCTGCCCGAGCAGGCCGACGAGGCGCTGCGGATCGTCGTCGAGCATTGCCTCGGCGAAGGGCTCGCGTTCAAGTTCCTGCGCAGCACCCGAGCGCACCGGCTGACCAATCTCAAGTACGCGACCCGCGGGGCCAGCGGCAAGCTCGCCGCGATCTATCCCGAGAACGAGGACCGGCTGGAGGCACTGCTCGACCGGCTCGGACCCAAGCTCGCCGGCCTGGCCGGGCCGTACGTCCTCGGCGATCTGCGCTGGGGCGCCGGCCCGCTCTATCTGCGCTACGGCGCCTTCCTGGATCGCTGGGCGGCCGCGGAGGACGACGGGGAGCCGACGCTGGTGATCGAACGGCCAGACGCGAGCTGCGAGCCGGACCGCCGCGATCCGGTGTTCCGGGTGCCGGAGTGGGTGTCCACGCCGCGAGTCGTGGAGCAGGCGCTGGCGGCCGCAGCCGAGGTCGAGGCGAGCCTGCCGGTCCAGATCACCGACGCGCTGCACCACTCCAACGCCGGCGGCGTGTACGTCGGGGAGGACGCCGACGGCCGCGCGGTGGTGGTCAAGGAGGCCCGGCCGTGGGCCGGCCTGGACCCGACCGGCCGGGACGCGGTCGGCCGGCTCGGGCACGAGGCGAACGTGCTGCGCCGGCTGGACGGCAGCGGCGTGCTGCCGCGATGTCTGGGCGAGTTCACCGCGTGGGAGCACCACTTCCTGATCGAGGAGCTGGTCGACGGCGACAGCCTGCATACCTATCTGACCGACCACTATCCGTATCTGCATCCGGATCCGTCCGCGGCCGAGCTCGCGGCCTACACCGACTGGGCGCTCGGGGTCGGCGACGACGTCGCTGCGGCACTCGCCGCGGTGCACGAACGCGGCCTGGTGTTCGCCGACCTGCACGCCAACAACGTGATGGTCCGGCCGGACGGGTCGATCTCGCTGATCGACGGCGAGCTGGCCACCGACCTCGACGGCGGATCGCCGGTGTTGCTCGGCGATCCGGCCTTCCGGCACCGTGACGTCCGCTCCGGTCGGGCGCTGGACGACTACGCCCTCGCCTGCCTGCGGCTGTCGGTCTTCGTGCCGCTGACCGGGCTGCTGGTCTGGGACCCCGAACTCGCCCCCGCCACGGGAGGACGCGCCGGCGTCGCCGAGCGGCTGGTGGCCGCCGCGACCGAGCTGTTCCCGCTGCCGGCGGGCTGGGGCGCCGGCATCCTCGCCGAGCTGCGGCGGGTGTCGGGGCGGTCGGCGGCTCACCTCACCACCGGCGCCGTCGAACGACCCGCGCGGTCGGCGGAGGACGTACCGCTGGAGCGACGGCTGCTGCAGAGCACGCTGGCGGCGGCGACCCCGGAGCGGACGGACCGGCTGTTCCCGGCCGACCCGGGGGTCTTCTCCTACGGCGGCCACGGGCTCGCCTACGGTGCCGCCGGCGTGGTGCACGCGGTGGCGACGGTCGCCCCGGACCTGCTGGATCCGGTGCACGTCGACTGGCTGGCCGAGCGGGCGCTGCGCGCCGAGGGACCGTACGGCGGTCTCTATGCCGGCACCGCGGGCGCCGCCGTCGTGCTGGCCGAGCTAGGCCGGCCGGACGAGGCGTTCGAGGTCTTCGTCGCGGCCCGCGGCAAGCGCCACCTCGACACCACGGCTGGGATCTTCAACGGTGCCGCCGGGCACGGCCTCGCCGCGCTGGCCATCGGCGACCCGGCCCTCGCCGACGCCGCGGTGGCGGACGCGTTCGCCCTCCGGGCGCTGCTGGCCGGCGAAGAGTCCGGGTTGACCGAGCCGCTGGAGGGCGGGTTGCTGCGCGGCTGGTCGGGCATCGGCTTGTATTTCGTCCGGCTGTATGAACGCATCGGCGATCCGCGGTTGCTCGATGACGCGGCGAGCGCGCTGCGCCGCGAGTTGGACGGCTGTCTGATCGACGAGGCCGGGGCGCTGCACGTCCGCGACGGTGGACGGATCCTGCTCTATCTCGGCGACGGGGCGATCGGGGTCGGGCTGGCGCTGCAGGCCTACCTGCGGCACCGCGACGACCCGGACCTCGCCGCCGCGCTGGCAGCCGCGCGACGCACCTGCCGGATCGGCGTGGTGCTGTTCGGTGGCCTGTTCAACGGTCGCGCCGGGCTGCTGCTGGGCTCCGCGCTGCTGCTGGACGGATCCGAGCGCGACGAGATGACCGCCGTGCACCGTGAGCGGCTCGGCTGGCACCTGATCGACCACCCGCGCGGGCTGTCCCTGCCCGGTGACGGCCTGGTCCGGCTGTCGGGCGACCTCGCCACCGGCGCGGCCGGCGCGGCGCTCGCGCTGCACGCCGCTCGATCTCGCGCGGCCCGACCCCAGACCTCCCCCGCCGGCTCGACCGGCGGATGGGACCTGCTGCCCGCCCTGGGCTTCGGCCCGCAACACCCGGAAGGGGGTGAATCTCGATGACCGTTCTCAACCTCCAGGCGCTGACCGCCAAGGGCGCGACCCGTCGTCCGCCGGCCGGCGGCGGCTCCAGCTCGCTGAGCATCGTCTGCTGCAACGGCAACTGAGCCTCGGCTCGAACGCCGGCACGACCCCGGACGCGTCTGCGTCCGGGCCACCATCCACCAGCACGAACTCTCCAAGGGGGGAACTCTCATGAACGTTCTCGGTCTCCAGGCACTGTCCACCAAGGGCGCCACGCGGCGTCCCGCGGCCGGCACGCACTCGAGCTCGCTGAGCATCGTCTGCTGCAACGGCGGCTAGCCCACACCCGACGACGGATGCTCCCTCGTCCGGCGAAGTCGATCATGCTCCGGCTCGGAGCCCGACTCGGCGGTGCACGAGGGAGCATCCGTCGTCGAACGTCTCACCGACCTCTCACGACAGGACCACGATGAACACGACCGTGCTGCGCGCCAACGCGGACTTCCGCCGGCTGTGGATCGGCCAGGCCGCCTCCAAGCTGGGCTCGCGCGGCTCGGTCGTCTCCGTTCCGCTGCTGGTCCTCTCCGTCACCCACTCGCCCGCACTGATGGCCACCGTGGCGCTGTTTGAGTCCATCTCCGAGCTGGTCGTGATGCTGCCCGCCGGGGTGCTCGCGGACCGGTTCGACCGGCGACGGCTGATGATCGTCGCTGATCTCGGCTGCTTCCTCGCCGTCGCGACGCTGGCGGTCGCGGCGGCGCTCGGGTTCGCCTCGCTGCCCCTCATCCTGGCGGTGACCGTGATCGACTGCGCGTTCGGCAGCCTGTTCGCCGGCAGCTCCGCCGCCGCCCTGCGCCGGCTGGTCCGCGCCGACGACCTCGGCGCCGCGATCGCCGTTGTCCAGGCCCGCAACTCCGCCGTCTATCTGATCGGCCCGCTGCTCGGCGGCGCCACCTTCGGCATCGCGCCCTGGCTCCCGTTCGCCTTCGACGCGCTCACCTTCGCCGTCTCCGCGGTCTTGCTGCTGCAGATCCGGACCTCGCTGGCGGTGATCGAGCCGCCCGGTCCGAACTTGATCAACGAGGCCACCGCCGGCCTCAGATTCGTGCTGGGCAAGCCTTTCCTGCGATACGTCGTGATCGTCGCCGCGGCGATCAACAGCATCTTCGGCGGCGTGATCGTGGCCGCGATCGCGGTCTCCGACGCCGAGCGCGCCTCCAGCACGACGATCGGCGCGATCGTCACCAGCGCCGGGGTCGGCGCCATGCTCGGCTCGCTGGCCATGCCGTGGCTGCGCCGGCGGTTCTCCTCCGGACAGCTGGTGCTGGGCACGCTGAGCGCGATGGTGCTGCTGATCCCGCTGATGGGAGTGGTCGAGCACCCGCTGGCGATGGGCGCGCTGATCGTCGGCTGCTCCGTGCTGGCGCCGGTGATGAGCGCGGTGATCCTCACCGAGCTGACCGCGATCACCCCGGACGAGCTCCAGGGCCGGGTGCAGAGCGCGATGTCGTTCGCCGCCCTGTGTGCGACGCCGGTCGGCCCGATGATCGCCGGTGCAGCGCTCGGCGCCTGGGGCCCGCTGGCCACCTTCGTCGCGCTGGACGCGGTGCTGGTCGGTGCCCTGGTGTTCTCGGTCTCCGGCCTGCGCAACCTGCGACAGCTGCACGCCGAGGCCGCGGCACCTGGGCCGGCCGACGCAGCCGTCAGCCCGGCAGCCGCGCGCTGACCCGGAAGCCGCTGCCGTCGGGTCCGGCGACGAGCTCGCCGCCGGCGGCCTGCAGCCGCTCCCGGAGACCGCGCAGCCCGAGCCCGGAGTTCTCGGTCGGCAGCCCCGCCGTCGGCCCGTCGCCGGGCTGGTTGCGAACGTCGACACTGAGCTGGGCCGGCTCCCAGTCGAGACCGAGCTGGACGGTCGAGCCGGGGCCGCCGTGCTTGATCACGTTCGCCAGCGACTCCTGCACCACCCGGAACGCGACATGGTCCAGCTCGGGCGCGAGCTGGCGTGGCTCGCCCGACTCGTGCACCCGAACCTGGATCTGGCAGGCCTCGGTCAGCTCGACCAGCTGGTCCAGCTCGGCCAGGCTCGCGCCCGGCCGATCGCCCTCCGGCGTGCGCAGCAGGCCGAGCAGCCGGCGCAGCTCCCGCATCGCCTGGGTTCCGGTCCGCTCGATCAGCTCCAGGCTGCCGCGGAGCTGATCTTCGCCCACGGCCGGATTGCGACGTACGCCCGCGGCCTGCAGCACGATCCCGGTGACCGAATGGGCCACGATGTCGTGCAGCTCGCGGGCCAGCCGGAGTCGCTCGTCCGACAGCGCCAGGGCGGCCTCGGCGGCACGGGCGGTCTCGCGCAGCTCGGCGGCCCGGGTGGCGGACCAGGCGAACCGGGCGATCGTCCAGACCATCCCGTACAGCACGCACCAGACGAGCACCGAGACCAGCACCCCGGCGGCGTCCGTCGGGTGCCAGCTGGCCGTGCTGAAGGTGGCCGCAGCGATCACCGGGACCACACCGAGCAGTGCCAGCACGGCCTGACCCAGCGCACGGCGGCGGGCGACCGCGTACAGCGCGATGAGCAGTGCGGTGAACGGCTGGTACGGGATCAGGAGCGACCAGCCGACCGCGTACGCCCAGGCGATCGCGTAGCAGGGCCACGGATAGCGGCGGCGCCAGAGCTGGGCGCCAAAGGTGATCACCGTGGTGATCAGGACGGCCGGGATCGGGACCGAACCGGGAGAGATCCGCAGGGCCGGATCGAAGCCCCACAGAACGAGATCGACGACGGCGGCGACCAGCAGCAGGGCGACGTCGGCGAGGACGAACAGCCGGCGCCGGGTGGCCCCCCGAGGCACCAGCCGCTGCAGCCAGCCCCGCGACATCAGCAGCCGAACGCGCCCGGGCAGATCACGCAGTACCAGGGTCGCCGCCCCGGGTGCGGACGGTGGTCGTCGACATCGGGTCCGGCCGGCGGCGGGGTGGCCGGAGCCGGCGGGTCGCTCAGAGCTGCCTCGGTGACGAACGCCATCACCGCGTCGGCAGCCTCGTCGGCCGTCGGATGCCCCGGTCCCTGCGGCACGTCGATCACGTCGATGTCGCCGGCGAACATGATGTCCAGCTGGATCGCCGTCGGCGCCGCGACGCTCACCTCGGTCGGTGCCGGCAGGATCACGCCGTCGAGGGTGAGCAGCGACGTGTCGGTCCGGATCCGGCAGCGGGCCCGGGCCTGCGGTGCACCCGGGCCGGCCGGCGCCGCAGCCGGCTCGTCGTGCAGCGGCTGGGCGATCCGGGGCTCGAGCGGGAAGTCGGGCCGGAACGGGCCCGGACGGACCGGACCGGGACGGATGGGACCGGGGTGGATCGGGCCGGGGTGGATCGGGCCGGGGCGGATCGGACCCGGTTCGACCGGCCCGTCGGGCTCCGGCTCCACAGCGGCTGGATGCAGGAAGACCACCGATGGATCCAGCAGGGAGCCGAATCCGAGAAACGCGCCGGTGGTCTCGTCGGACTCGACGCGGTACACCTCGACCGTGGTAGGCACGGCGACATTATCCAGCGCAGGACCCGAGACCCCAACGGTAATCCGGCGAAGCGGTCAGCCCGGTTGGACCAGGCGGGACTGATAGGCCAGCACGACCGCCTCGGTCCGATCGCGAGAGCCGGTCTTCATCAGGATCCGGGAGACGTGGGTCCGCACGGTGGCCTCGCTCAGGAACAGCTTCCTGGTGATGTCGCCGTTCGACATGCCGTGCGCCATCAGCACCAGCACCTCTCGTTCCCGGGCGGTCAGCGCGTCGATCCGCGCGTCGGCGCCAACTCCGACCCGCGGCGCCTCGCCGAGTGCCTTGATCACCTGGCCCGCCACCGACGGGTCGATCCAGGAGTTGCCGGCCGCGATCGTCAGCACGGCGTCGATCAGGTGGAGCGGTGCCTCGTCCTTGACCAGGAACCCGCTCGCGCCCGCGCGCAGCGCACCGAGCACGGACGCGTCGTCGTTGAACGTGGTCAGCACCAGCACCTTCATCACGTCGTCGCCGCCGCTGGTGTTCTCGACCAGCGCGGTGGTCGCCTGGATGCCATCCATCCCGGGCATCTTCAGATCCATGATCACCACGTCCGGGCGTAGCTCGCCGGCGAGCGTCACGGCCTCGGCGCCGTTGGTCGCCTCGCCGATCACCCGGATCTCCGGGCTCGCGCCCAGCACCATCACGATCCCGGCGCGGACCAGAGCCTGGTCGTCGGCGACGACGACGCGGACGATCGGTTCGGTCCCGGTCACGATCGTCAACCTATCGGGCACCACCCACGTCGGCCCCCGAAACTCGGATCCCCTGGTCGACTTTGCACCCCGGGTAACGGATCCGAGGGCGTGCAGGGGATCCGAGGGCGTGCAGGGGATCCGAGGGCGTGCAGGGGATCCGGGTGGCGTCAGCTGGCGAGCCGGAACCTCTCCAGACCGGCCAGCACCACGTCGAGGCCGACGTCGAACTCGGCACCGAAGTCGTAGTCGCCGCGAAGCACCCGCTGCGCGGCGAACTCGGTCAAATGCGGGTAGCTGGCCGCGGAGACCGCCGCCATCATCTCGCCGGCGACGTCCGCGGCATCGTCCGGCCCGAACGGCAGGGACGCCTCCTGGAGGGCGAAACCGTAGACATAGCTGTCCAGGAGGGCGTACGCGTGACCGGCACCGACCACCGAGAAGCCCGCCGCTCGCAGCGTCCCGAGCATGACGTCATGGTGGATCAGGGTCTGCTCTCCCGGATTCAGCCGGGACTCGAGCAGGCCGATCACCCACGGATGCCGGCGAAGCACCGCCCGCATGGAATGGCAACGGATCCGGATTGCCTCCTCCCACGGGCAGTCGGATCCGGGCAGTTCGACCTCGGCGAACACCTCGTCCACCAGGCCGTCCAGGATCGCCTCCTTGTTCGGCAGGTGGTGATAGACCGCCATCGGCTTGACATCCAAACGCCCGGCCAGCGCGCGAATGGTCAGCCCGCCGAGCCCGTGCTCGTCGGCCACGGCGCGCGCGGCAGTGAGAATCCTTGCCCGGCTCAGCGGCTCTCGCACCGGCATCCGTTCTCTTGCCACGCGCTCACTCTATCGTCTACCGTACTTTGTACAACGTACTTAGTACAGCGATGACACGTCGTGAGAAGCAGAGGAGAAGCGGGATGGAGACCATGGGCACCGAGCCGAGGCCGGTCGAGGCGAGTGGAACGGGACGCGGCACCGAACACATGCGGGCGGTGCTGCAGCAGTCGTACGGGGCCTCCGGCGTGTGGCACTGCGGCGAGCGACCTCGGCCGGTGGTGCGTCCGGGCCAGGTGTTGGTCGCGGTGGAGGCGGCGGCCATCGATCGGGGCACCTGGCACCTGATGACCGGCCGGCCGTACGCGGCCCGGCTGGCCTTCGGCCTCCGCCGGCCGAAGAACCCGGTGCCCGGCCTGGATCTGTCCGGTCGGATCGTCGCCATCGGCCCCGGAGTCGATCAGCTCGCGGTCGGGGACGAGGTCTTCGGCGCCGGGAACGGCAGCTGCGCGGAGTATGCGGTGGCAGCTGCCGACAGGCTCACCGCGAAGCCCGCGGCCTGGTCCTGGACGGAGGCCGCCGCTGCCGCGGTGTCCGGTGTGACGGCGTGGCAGGCGGTGCACACCGCCGGCCGGGCCGTCCCGGGACAGCGCGTGCTCGTGCTGGGTGCCTCCGGAGGAGTCGGCAGCTTCGCGGTCCAGATCGCCACCGCGGCGGGCGCCGCCGTCACCGGTGTCTCCAGCTCGGCCAAGACCGGGTTCGTCCGGGCACTGGGCGCCGACGAGGCGATCGGCTACGAGAACGCGAAGCTGTCCGAGCGGGACCCGTTCGATCTCGTGCTCGACATCGGCGGCGGGCGGTCGATCGCCGAGCTCCGCCGGCTCACGGCACCCGACGGGACGATCGTCATGATCGGCGCCGAGAGCGGCGGAGCGCTGCTCGGCGGGGTCGGCAGGTCGATCGGCGGCGCGCTGAGGTCGCCGTTCCTCCGGCAACGGATCGTCATGCTCGCCTCTGCGGTGCGTCAGCGGGAACTGGCCGAACTGGCCGAGCTGGGACGTGACGGTCGGCTGACCCCCGCCGTCGACCCGCACCGGTTCACCCTCGACGACGCGGCCGTCGCGATGAACCTTCTCGTCGCCGGCGGCCAGCGCGGCAAGATCGTGCTGCGGATCGGCAGCGAGGCGCTCAGCGAGAGGTGATGGCCCGGGGTGACGTACGGCGGGTGCCGTGCCCCATGTGCACCCCGCCGGACTCGTCGGCGGTGAAGACGCGGGCGCCGGGCGGCGCCTGCCGGGCGGTAGCGAGCAGCTGAGCCAGCTCGGCGACCTGGGCCCGGAGGGTCTCCAACTCGCGTTCCATGGCGAGGATCCGGCGGATGCCCTCGAGGTTGATCCCCTCGTCCTGGCTGAGCCGCTGGATCATTCGCAGCAGCGCGACGTCACGGGCGGAATAGCGCCGCCCCCGCTTCGCCGTCCGCCGCGGCGACACCAGCCCCATCCGGTCGTACGTCCGCAGGGTCTGCGGATGCATGCCGGCGAGCTGGGCCGCCACGGAGATGACGAAGACGGGCGCGTCGCGGTCGAACGGCTGCGGGAGCCGGGGCCCGCCTTCGGGAGTGGTGGACATCGATAGTCACCCTCCCTCAGGCGGTGGTGAACAGCTTGGCCCGCGGGTTCTGCACGCCGACCGAGTCGGCGAACGAGGTCAGCGCGGCACGCTGCTCGTCGGTCAGTCCGGCCGGCACGACGACCTCGACGGTGACCAGCAGGTCGCCCTTGCTGCCGTCGCGCTTGCTGACGCCCTTGCCGCGGACCCGGAACGTCCGTCCGTTCGGGGTGCCCGCGGGGACGCGCAGCTTCACCGCCGGTCCACCCAGCGTCGGGACCTCGATCTCCGCCCCCAGCGCCGCCTCGGCGAAGGTCACCGGAGCGGTCAAGGTCAGGTTGTCGTCACGACGCCCGAACACCGGGTGCGGACGGACGTGCACGACGACGTACAGGTCGCCGGGCGCGCCGCCGTTCTCGCCGGCACCGCCCCGACCCTTCAGCCGGATCCGCTGACCGTCGGTCACCCCGGCCGGGATCCGGACCTGCATGGTCTTGGTCGACTTGCCCCGACCGGAGCCGTGACAGACCGGGCACGGGTCGTCCACGATCATGCCGCGACCGCGGCAGTCCCGGCACGGCTCGGTCACCTGGAACACGCCGCCCGAGGTCGAGGTCTGCATCCCGCTGCCCTCACAGGTCGGGCAGACGTGCGGCACGGTGCCGGCCTTCGCGCCGGTGCCGTGACAAGCCGTGCACGGCGCGTCGGAGACCATCTGCATGGCGACCGTGGTGCCGTCCACCGCCTGCTGGAAGTCGACGGTCACCTCGCCCTCGACGTCGGTGCCCCGGCGCGGACCGCGGCTCGTGCTGAACCGCTGCGTCGTCCGGGTTCCGGCCGAACCGCCACCGCCGAACAGCCCGCCGAAGATGTCGCCCAGCCCGCCGCCGTCGCCGGCATTGCGGAACAGGTCGTCGACCGACGGGCCGCCACCCTGACCGCTGCGCGGGAAGCGGAAGCCACCGCCCCCGAACAGGCTGCGGGCCTCGTCGTACTCCTTGCGCTTCTTGCTGTCGGACAGTACGTCGTTGGCTTCGGAGATCTCCTTGAAACGCTGCTCTGCTTCGCGGTTGCCCGGGTTCTGGTCCGGGTGGTTCTCCCGGGCCAGCTTGCGATAGGCCTTCTTGATCTCCTCGGGCGTGGCGTCCTTGGACACGCCGAGGACCTTGTAGAAGTCCTTCTCGATCCAGTCCTTCGTGCTCATGAACGCCTCCCTTCGTGCGGCTCAGTCGCCAGCAGCGGTGTCATCGGCACCCGCCTCGGGCGCGTCTGAGGTCTCGTCGACCGGTTCGATCACCGGCGCGTTCGGATCGGGCTCGGCCACCGCGACCCGAGCCGGCCGGATGATCTTGTCCTTGATCCGGTAGCCCGGCTGCAGGATCTCGACGCAGGTCGGCCCGGTGATCCCGTCGGTGTGCATGTGCAGCAACGCCTCGTGGATGTGCGGGTCGAACGCGTCGCCCTTGCTGCCGTAGCTCTCCAGGCCGTACTTCGCTGTGACCCGCTCGACCTCCTCGGCCACGGCCTTGAAGCCGCCGGTGAGTTCCTCGTGCTCGCGCGCCGACCGGATGTCGTCGACGACGTTGAGCAGGTCCTTCAGGACGCTCTCCACGCCGGCGACCCGGGACACGTCCCGGTCACGATCGACCCGCCTCTTGTAGTTGACATATTCGGCCTGGAGCCGTTGCAGGTCAGCCGTTCGCTCCGCGAGGTCGGTCCTGGTCTTGGCCAGCTCCTCGTCGCGGGCATCCGGCTGCCGCGGCGAGCCGACGGGCTCCTCCGCGGCGGGAGCCGCAGTCGCCTGCGGCTCCCTCACCTCGTACGTGTTCGGATCGATCCGCCGCTTGTCACGGATGGTCGGTCCGCGCTGCTCGTCCGGGCCCTGATCAGGTGCCTGGGTCACTTGCGCTCACCCGAGGTCTCGTCGTCGACGATCTCTGCGTCCACCACGTCGTCGTCGGACGACGCGCTCGACCCGTTGGAGTCGGCGTTGTCGCTCGGCGCGCCCGCCTCGGACGGCGCCTGCTGGGCCTGCGCGGCCGCGTACATCGCCTGGCCGAGCGCTGCGCTGGTGGAGTTGAGCTTCTCCACCGCGGCCTTGACCCGGTCGTTGTCCTCACCCTCGAGCGCGGACTTCACCTCGGCGATGGCCTCCACCACGGGCTGCTTCACGTCGTCGGTGATCTTGTCCTCGTTCTCGCTGATCAGCTTCTCGGTGCGGAACACCAGGTTGTCGGCCTCGTTGCGCAGCTCGACCCCCTCGCGACGCTTGCGGTCCTCCTCGGCGTGCGCCTCGGCCTCCTGCACCATCCGGTTGATGTCGTCCTTGCCCAGCGCGGATCCGCCGGTGATCTGCATGGACTGTTCCTTGCCGGTGGCCAGGTCCTTGGCGTGCACGTGCACGATGCCGTTGGCGTCGATGTCGAAGGCGACCTCGATCTGCGGCACGCCGCGCGGTGCCGGCGGCAGGCCGGTCAGCTCGAAGTTGCCGAGCGACTTGTTGTCCTTCGCGAAGTCGCGCTCGCCCTGATAGACCTGGATCATCACCGACGGCTGGTTGTCGTCGGCGGTGGTGAACACCTCGGACCGCTTGGTCGGAATGGTGGTGTTCCGCTCGATGATCTTGGTCATCACACCGCCCTTGGTCTCGATGCCGAGGCTCAGCGGGGTGACGTCGAGCAGCAGCACGTCCTTGACCTCGCCCTTGAGCACACCGGCCTGCAGGCTGGCGCCCAGCGCCACGACCTCGTCCGGGTTCACGCTCTTGTTGGGCTCCTTGCCGCCGGTCAGCTCCTTGACCAGGTCGACCACGGCCGGCATCCGGGTGGAGCCGCCGACCAGGATCACGTGGTCGATCTTGCCAACGCTGATGCCGGCATCGGAGATCACCGCGTTGAACGGCGCGCGGCAGCGGTCCAGCAGGTCGGAGGTGAGCCGCTGGAACTCCGAGCGGGTCAGCTTCTCCTCCAGGTGCAGCGGACCGGACTCGCCGAGGGTGATGTAGGGCAGGTTGATCGAGGTCTCGCTCGCCGAGCTGAGCTCGATCTTCGCCTTCTCCGCGGCCTCCTGCAGCCGCTGCCGGGCGATCTTGTCCTGGCTCAGATCGGTGCCGTTCTTGTTCTTGAACTGCTTGACCAGCCAGTCGACGATCCGGCCGTCCCAGTCGTCGCCGCCGAGCCGGTTGTCGCCCTTGGTGGCCTTGACCTCGAAGACGCCGTCGCCGATCTCCAGCAGAGACACGTCGAAGGTGCCGCCACCGAGGTCGAAGACGAGGATGGTCTGCTCGCTGCCGGACTTGTCCAGGCCGTACGCCAGCGCGGCCGCGGTCGGCTCGTTGATGATTCGGTCGACCTTCAGGCCCGCGATCTCACCGGCCTCCTTGGTGGCCTGGCGCTCCGCGTCGGAGAAGTACGCCGGCACGGTGATCACGGCGTTGGTCACGGTCTCGCCCAGGTAGGCCTCGGCGTCCCGCTTCAGCTTCTGCAGCACGAACGCGCTGATCTGCTGCGGCCGGTAGGTCTTGTCGTCGATCTTGACGGTCCAGTCGGTGCCCATGTGGCGCTTGACCGACCGGATGGTGCGGTCCACGTTGGTGACGGCCTGGCGCTTGGCGACCTCGCCGACAAGCACCTCACCGCCCTTGGCAAAGGCGACCACCGAGGGCGTGGTCCGCGAACCCTCGGCGTTCGGAATGACGGTGGGCTCTCCACCTTCGAGCACGGCGACGACGGAGTTGGTGGTTCCGAGGTCGATCCCGACTGCACGAGCCATGGTTTGCATTCCTCCAGGTTGAAGACAGTGTTGAACTTGAGTCTGCTTGACTCAAGCTTACAAGTTGAGTGCACTAGGCTCAACCTTGGGGTGGTCGGGGTTGTTCCCGATTTCCGCAGGAATGTCAGTCCGCGCCCGCAGGTTCACGCCCACTCCGGCCGGGCAGGTTTACCGACGCGGGTGCTCGGACGTCGGCCTACGGACATTCGACCCGGGCGCCTCACAGCGACACGGCGGTCAGGCGCACCAGGCACTGCAGGAAGCCGAGGCGGGCGTCGGTCCCGATAACGCGGGCGTACGCGTCGACCGCGCTCTCCACGAACTCACGTCGGTCGGCCTCAGGCAGGCTGCCGGTCCAAGCGACCAGGCCGGCCGCGCACCAGTCGGCGAACGCCTCGCGACTTCCGAAGTCCCAGAACACATCGTCGATGGAGATCGCGTCCACCCGCAGACCCGACCCCTCCGCCGCCGAAGCGTACGCCTGCGGGTCCACGTGGACGTACGGCAGATCAAAACCCTCGAAGGCGGCCGCCCACTGCCCTCGGGTGCTGAGCTCGACCACGACGTCCTCCAGACTCGGACGCTCACCGTCGCATACGAAGACCAACAACGCGCGTCCTGCCGGCCGGAGCGCCGCTCTGATCCGGACCAGCGCATCGCGCCAACGGGTCTCCCAATGCAGCGCGTTGAAGGACGTCACCAGGTCGAACGCGGCCACGAACGGCAGCGCGGCAGCCGTGCCCAGCTCGAAGCGTGCGCGCCCATCGGCCGCCAACAGCTCGCGTGCCCCCTCGATCATGGCTGCCGAGGGGTCCACACCGACAAGTGACCCGGTGGTGAGCCGGCGGACTACCATGTCGGTCACCCGACCGTCACCACAACCGAGGTCCAGGACGTCTTCGTCGCCCGACAGTACGAGGTCGGCCAGCGCGCGTTCAGCCAGCAGCTGCTGCAGACTGTTCACCCGCCCGTACGATGCCGGATCCCACTCCCAAGCCGCAGCATCCCCAGACCTGGATTCGCCTTCGACCTCCACCCGACCAGTCTGGCAAACCATCGGCGGGCTCGCCGCCAGCCAGAAGCGAGGGCGGCGTGGTGGCTCGGGCAGAGGTTCAGCTCGCATCGCGGTGATGAGATCGCCGACCTTCCCAGAAGGGTCCCTTTGTGGGACGCCTTGGGTCCGCACCTGAAACGGACAGTTCCAACACCCGTGGCCCGGCCCGCACGAGAACCTGGGAGGTCACGGATCGGTCAGACGGTGAGGCTGCCGACGAGTGCTCGGGCCGCGGTTGCACCGAGCCGGATGACGAGATCGACGGGTTGGCCGCGGTCGAGCTGGCGGAATCCCGCGTCGAGGATGCCGACGGTCATGCCGGCGGCGATGGGGATGCGGTCGGGATGCGCGCGCAGCAGGTCGCTCCATGCGCCGGCGAGGGTGTCGCGCATGCCGGTATGGGCCTCGGTGACACTCTCGTCGACGGCGGCGTTCGGCGCCTGGCTTCGGGCGGCCTCCATCAGCCAGCCGTGGCCGGTGGCCGCGGCCTGCTCGAGATTGACCCGCACCCACGCCACGACCCGGTCCCCGGGAGTCTGGGCAGCCTGCATCGCGGCCTCGACCGTGGTCAGCCAGTCGGGCAGGTAGCGGTCGACGACGAGAGTGCGGAGATCTTCGACGGAGTCGACGTAGCGGTAGATGCTGTTGCGGGCGATCCCGGCCGCCGAGGTCACCGCCCCGGCCGTGAGCCGACCGGACGGATCCCGCAGGATCGCCTCGGCCGCGTCGATCAGTCGGGTCCGGATCATCTCCCGATGCTCGGCGACGGTCGGCGCAGCGATCTTCGGCAACCCGTCCTCCCTCCGCACGCATGGACCGGTTCAGTGGATGCTACGCCGCACTGCTGCTCTTCCTGTGTTAGCGACATCACTGTCCGCATGTTGCGGACGAGGTGTCCCGAAACGTACGCTCGAGTCAGGTTCGAGACGGCATGTCGCAAAGGTGCGCGTCGACTCCGGACCGCAGCAGCCAGACAGTCACCGCATCGGCAGCTCAGGAGTAGTCATGCTCGCCCCGGCCATCGTGGTCATCACCCTCGCCCTCGTCTTCTATTCCGTCGGAGTCTGGGGAGAACGCATCCAGGGCATCCTCAAGCCCTGGCACGCGGTCTTCTTCGGCCTCGGTCTCGCCGCGGACGCCACGGGCACCTTCCTGATGACCCGAATCGCTGCCGGCCGCCGCGCCGACGGCATCCAGGCCAGCGGGCTCTCTGCGGTGATGGCGGTCAGCGGCACCATCGCCATTGCGCTGATGGCGATCCACCTCGTCTGGGCCGTCGTCGTGCTGATCCGCAACCGCGAGCACGAGAAACAGACCTTCCACCGGTTCAGCCTCGCCGTCTGGGTGCTCTGGCTCATTCCCTACGTGATCGGCGCGGCCTCGGCCATGTCCTGATCCGACGCGCCCGGGTTTGCCGAATTGGCTGTATTTCCCACGCGGTCGGGCCACTCTGTTAGGCAGAGCCGGGTCGCTGGTACAACGCCTCGGCAGACGGAGGCCGCCAGGCTCCGAGAGCAACACTGGCAGAGGGGCGTCGAGGGCTTCGCCGCGCTCGGCGCGTGAGCTTCTGGGTCGACGTCTTCGGCTAGCCGAGCCACCCGACCCCGCGCGATCCGGTCGGAGCGATCGGATCCGCGATCAGGCCGGCCACGCGATGGCGTCGAACTGTGCGCGGAGCCGGCGACCGCGTGCCGGGTTCGCCGCCTCGACCCAGCCGATCCGCCCGTCCAGATGGGCCCGGAAGTCCGGGTGACCGGCCCGGTTGGCCACGTCCGGACCGTTCCGTCCGGCATCGTGCAGGACCGCGCGCAACTGGTCGACGTACTCCCGGGGGACGCTCAGCCGTTCGTTGGTGACCAGGCCGGTGACGAGCTGACGCCGGCCCGAACTCTGCACCCGGGTCTTCGTCGGGTTGATCGCGAAACCTTCCGCCGCGGCGATCGCGGTGACGCTCCGCACCAGCCGTGCGGCCTCGACCCCCGGGCCCGAGAACGCAACATCGTCGGCGTACCGGGTGTAGGCCAGGTCCGCCGCGCTCGCCAGGCCGGCGAGGCGCCGGTCGAGCCCGAAACAGGCGAGGTTGGCCAGCGCGGGCGAGGTCGGCGATCCCTGCGGTAGGTGCCGCGCGCGGAGCGCCGCGCGCAGCCGGTGCCGCGCCGTGCTGTCACCGCCGGCCGGCATCCGCGCGAGCACGTGCACCGGCGTCCGACGAGTGCACAGGCCGGTCAGCGTCTCGGCCACCGGCTCCGGGTAGCCCATTGCCCGGAACATCCCGTTCACCCGGCCCGCCGTGACCGCGGCGAAGAAGTTGCGCAGGTCGAGGCAGAGCACCGTGTCACGGCCGACGTGTTCGCCGGCGTGGGTCGTGGCGCTGCGGCCGCGGACAAAGCCATGGGCGGCCGGATGGACCGGCACCCAGATCAGGATCTGCTCGAGCACCCGGCGCAGCACCGCCCGCAGCAGCGGGGTCGGAGCCTCCAGCAGCCGAGGCACCCGGCCGGGCCGGTCCAGCCAGCGATAGCGGAACAGGTGCAGAGGCCCCGCGGGCGTCCGGCGCTGCAAGCCGCGTACGTCCGCCACCCAGCTCAGCTGATCGAGCGGAAGCTCGAGCAAGCGGGCCAACTGGGCCAGGTCGTCGATCGCCGGCACCGGCCAGCGCCGCGGGCCCATCCGCCCGGCAACCATCGGGATCGCGCGGACCTCGACCGGCGTCCTCCGCCGGCGGGCGCGACCGGCCGCCTCCGCCAGCGGAGTCGAGGCGAGCAGGAACCCGCTCAGCTCATCCGGCCGGTCCAGCGGCGGCACGCGATAGCCGGCGACAACCGCAGCGACGACCCGGCCGAGCCAGCGATGCCTGCGGCCGAGCGCGTGAGCGCCGGCGGCGGAGAGCGCGGGCCGGCTCCATTCCTCTGCCGCCAGGAACGCCCAGGCCAGGCAGCGGGCCAGATGCTCGTCGGGGTGACGGGTCACGGCCGAGCGGGTGTGCTGGGTGGTGGTGGCGCCGGACGACCAGTCCTGCAGCTGCGGGTGCCTTCCTGCGCGCAGCGCAGCGGGGCACCTGCGGGCCTACGGCAAGGCAGACGAACAGTCACCGGAGGGAACCTCGGGCGCCGATCCGCCGAAGCGGGTCGAGTTTCTCGTCGGCGCCACCACACCCTCCGATTGTGGAGGACACCCGCCAGCGCCGCTGAGCCGGCCGTCGTAGCGTGGAACGATGGATCTCGACCAGGCCCTGCTCCGTTGGTTGCTCGACACCGACCCGGCGCTGCGCTGGCAGGTCGAGCGCGATCTGGCCGACCTGCCGGCCGAGATCTGGAACGTGACCCGCTCCCGGATGGCCACCGAGGGCTTCGGGGCCCGGCTGCTCGGCCACCAGGATCCCGACGGGCAGTGGGCGGGCGGTGCGTTCTTCCCGAAAGACTTCGACTTCTCCGGGCCCGAGGCGGCCGACGACGCCGGCCAGCCGTGGACCGCCACGACCTGGAGCCTGAACACGCTGCGGGACTGGGGCCTGGACGCGTCGGTCCTGGCCGGCACGGCCGACCTGCTGGCGGCCAACTCTCGCTGGGAGTACGAGGACCGCGCGTACTGGGGCGGCGAGGTGGACTGCTGCATCAACGCCTACACGCTGGCCAACGGCGCCTGGCTCGGCGCCGACGTTTCCGGCATCGCACAGTGGTTCGTCGACCATCGGCTGGCCGACGGCGGCTACAACTGCGAGTGGGTCAACGGGTCGACCCGGTCCTCGTTCCACTCCACCCTGAACGGCCTGAAGGGCCTGTTGTCCTACGAGACCGCCGCCGGGGCGGACGACAGCCTGCGAGCGGCGAGACGGGCCGGCGAGGAGTACCTGCTGGACCGGCGGCTGCTTCGGCGGCTGTCCGACGGCGAGCCGGTGGCGCCCTGGGTGGACCACTTCGCGTACCCGTTCCGCTGGTTCTACAGCGCGCTGAAGGCGGTCGACTACTTCCGCGAGGCGTCGCTACATGATCAGACGTCACCCGATCCACGGCTGGCCGATGCCATCGCCGCGATCCGCGCCGCCCGCCGCCCGGACGGGACCTGGCTGCAGGAACGCCGCCATCCCGGCCGGGTCTGGTTCGAGATCGACGTGCCGCCGGGCGAGCCGTCGCCGTGGCTGACCTTCTATGCCACGCGGGTGCTGGGCTGGTGGGATGCGTCCTGACGTCGCCAGGTCGACCCGCGTGTGAGCGCGCCGGCCCGCCCGGCCAGAATGGCGATCATGCCCAAGCCCGAGATCTCCGTCCAGCTCTATTCGATCCATACCGCCCTCGGCGAGGACCTCGACGGTTCCCTCGCGAAGCTCGCCGGGATCGGCCTGAAGACGGTGGAGGCATTCGACTTCGTCCGCCGCGCCGACGAGCTGAAGGAGTCCTTCGACCGTCACGGGCTGACCTCACCGACCGCCCATGCGATCCTGATCGAGGACGAGGGCGTCACCACGCCGGACGGTCTGCTGTCGGTACCGCCGGCGGAGGAGACCTTCGCCGCCGCGGCCACCTTGGGCGTCGAGGTGGTGATCGATCCGTTCGTCGCGCCGGACCGCTGGACGACGCTCGCGGACGTCCAGCGCAGCGCCGACCGGCTGAACGCGAGGGCCGAGCAGGCCGCGCGAGCCGGGCTCAAGGTCGGCTATCACAACCACGATCACGAGCTGTCCTCGATGATCGACGGCCGGCCCGCGCTGGAGGTGTTCGCCGATCTGCTCGATCCCTCGGTGCTGCTGGAGGTGGACCTCTACTGGGCGACCGCCGGCGGCGCGGACCCGGTGGAACTGGTGCAGCGCCTCGGCGACCGGGTGGTCGCGGTGCACGCCAAGGACGGGCCGATCCGGCCGGGGATCACCGCCGCGGACCTGCCGACCGACCAACAGCCGGCCGGTCAGGGTGACGTCCCGCTCGCCGCGGTGCTCGCAGCGGCGCCCAGCCTGCCGTACGCCGTGATCGAGTTCGACCACTACGCCGGTGACGTCTTCGACGGCATCGCGCAGAGCTACCGGTTCCTCAGTTCGACCCTGTGAGCTCGCCGAGCGAGCCGTCGGAGATCCGCTGGAAGAGCAGGTGGTCCTGCCAGCTGCCGGCGATCCGCAGGTAGGACCGGGCCAGCCCGATCCGCTCGAACCCGTTGCGGGCCAGCACCTTCTGCGAGCCGGTGTTGTGGATCAGGGTGCCGGCCTGCACCCGGTGCAGGCCCAGCTCGACGAAGGCGATCCGGATCGCCTCGGCGACAGCCGCCGAGGCGATCCCGCGGCCGTTCGCCGCGCCGGCGACCCAATAGCCGAGGTGCGCGGAGTCGAACGCGCCGCGGACCACGTCGCTGATCGTGATCCGGCCGACCGGCTCGCCGTCGTCCATGATCATCCACGGCAGCGTGCTGCCGGCCGCCTGCCGATCCAGGGCGTCGGCGAGCCAGATCCGCTGGTACGCCTCGGTATAGAAGTCCTCGCTGCGCAGCGGTTCCCAGGGCGCGAGGAAGTCGCGATTCGCGCGGTACAGCTCGGCGAGCAGGGCGGCGTCGGCGGGCACCAGCCGACGTAGGGTGACGGGCACGAGACGACGATAGGCCCGAGTGACGGGTCCGGGGAGGCCGACGATGATCACCATCCAGCTCGACGACCGGGAACGGTCGAACCGGACGCTCTCGGCGGAGAACGTCCGGACCAGCGTCCGAGCCTTGCGCGAGGACGGCTTCGTGCTGCTCGAGGACGTGGTCGATGCCGCGCACCTGGACGTGCTGCACGAACGCATGATCGCCGACATCGACGCGTTCCGGGGCCGGCCGGATGCGCCGTACAACTGGAACGTCGGGAACCTCCAGCAGGACCCGCCGCCGTTTCCGCCGTACCTGTTCGCCGACGTGCTGCTCAACCCGTTCGCGATCGCCGTCACGTCCGCGATGCTTGGCCCGGGACTGAAGAACGTGATGTACGGCGGCAACACCGCCCTGCCCGGAGACCAGCGGCAACCGGTGCACTCCGACGTCGGCCACCTCTGGCCGGTCTCGGTGCTGGAGGCGCCGCACCCGCCGGCCCAGCTGGTGCTCAACGTACTGACCGTGGACGTCTCGCCGGCGAACGGCGCCACCGAGATCTGGCCCGGCACCCACCGCGAGCTCGGCGTCGGGGTCGGCGACGACATCAAGATCACGCCGGAGCGGCTCGCCGCCCGGCGCGCGGTCTCGCCGCCGTTCCAGCCGACGTTTCGCCGGGGCAGCATGCTGATCCGCGACATCCGGCTGTGGCACGCCGGGATGCCGAACCGGACCTCCGCACCTCGGCCGATGATCGCCATGGTGCACGCCAGCGGCTGGCTGGACACCGGCCGGCCGCTGCTGTTCCCGACCGGCACCGAGTCGTTCTTCGACCACCCGGTGCTGAGCACGGCTGCCCGGTTCACCGCGGAGCCGATCGACTACATCGGCGAGCCGCAGGGTTTCGAGTACGTCCCGGGCGGCATGGTCACGACCTGACCGTCCGCGTGGCAGCATCTGCAGGATGCGACAGGACGAGATCTGGGACGCCGAAGCAGCGGCACGCTACGACACCCCCGGCGCCGGGATGTTCGCACCCGAGGTGCTCGAACCGACCGTCGAGACGCTGGCCCGGCTCGCGGCCGGCGGCCGGGCGTTGGAGTTCGCGATCGGCACGGGCCGGGTCGCAGTACCGCTCGCGTCCCGCGGCGTCTCGGTGACCGGGATCGAGCTGTCGCTGCCGATGATCGAGCGGCTGCGGACCAAGGTCGACGAGGCGACCGTGCCGGTGGTGGTCGGTGACATGGCGACGAGCCATGCGCCGGGGGCGGCGACGAGCCGTGCGCCGGGGACGTACGCGCTGGTCTATCTGGTCTTCAACACGATCTCCAACCTGCTGACCCAGGACGAGCAGGTCGAGTGCTTCCGCAACGCGGCCCGGCACCTCCAGCCCGGCGGCCGGTTCGTGATCGAGCTCTGGGTGCCGGAGCTCCGCAGCCTGCCGCCGGGCAAGCGGGCGACCGTGTTCACCAGTGAGCCGGGATACATCGGGCTGGACACCTACGATGTGCTCGACCAGCGGATCGTGTCCCACCACTTCCGCTTCGGGGAGGGCCGCGACGCCAGCCTGTTCCGCAGCCCCCATCGCTACATCTGGCCGGCCGAGCTCGACCTGATGGGCCGGCTGGCCGGCTTCGAGCTGGAGAGCCGGCACGCCGACTGGACAGGCTCGCCGTTCACCGCCGAGTCGACCTCGCACGTGTCGGTCTATCGGCTCGGCTGAGAATCACCTCGCCTTGGGCTCGGCGACCAGGCGCGCGGTCGACGTGTTCCCGTCCTTCCGGGCGACGACGCGCACCGTGTCGCCGGCCTTGATGTCACCGATCTTCGCCGGCTGACCGTCCTTGCGAACCTTGGTCTCGCCGTTCACGACGTACGTCGCGGTGAAGCCGTCGGTGCTCTTCAGCGTGATCGCCGTCGGGCCGACCTTCTGCACAGCGCCGCGCTGGAAGTCGATCACCCGGGTCTTCTCCTTGCCGCCGAGGGTCACCTCGCCGTGCAGGGCGCGCTTCAGCAGCGCCCGTCTCGCGTGCGCGCCGGCCTTGTCCGCTTGGTGGCCCTGCCCGGACGGCGCCGCGCTGGCAGGGGCGCTCGGTGTCGGGCTCGTGCTCGGGTCGTCGGCGTAGGAGACCCCGACGCCGATCAGGGTTCCGAGCGCAACAGCGCCCACGGCGACCGCTGCGATCTTGCTCCTCACGTTCATGCTGTGGCTCCTGTGTTCTCCGGCCGGGACCCCGCGTCCCGCTCCGCCGGCAAGTCTGGGCGCCCCCGAGCCCGGATCGGACCTGCACGAGGGCGATCTTCAGCAGGCCCACAGGCTCGTCTCGTCAACCGATCTTGACAATGCCAGTGGTGTCAACCTAGATTGACAGCTATGACCCAGTCACTGCTGGACGCGGCGGCCGAACACCCGCGCGACGGACTCCGGGCGGTGCGCGCCCTGCGCGAGCTGGCCGACCGGCTGGAGCGGCTCCAGGTCGACCGGGCTCGCGATCTGGGCTGGTCGTGGCAGGAGATCGCGGACGCTCTCGGCGTCAGCAAGCAAGCAGTTCACCAGAAGCACAACAGGAGGCGCTGATGTTCGAGCGATTCACCACCGATGCCCGGAACGCCGTGGTGGAGGCCCAGATCGTCGCCCGCCAGGCGGGTTCGCCGACGATCGATACCCGGCACGTCCTGGTCGCCCTGGCCGAACCGGACGGCGCCGCCCGCGACGCCCTGGAGGACGTCGGGGTGGGCGCCACCGAACTGGCCCGCCGGCTTCGTGCCGATATCGCCGCCGGCGGTCTGGATGGTCAGGCCCTCGCCTCGCTGGGGATCGACCTCGACGCCGTCCGCCGCCAAGCCGACGCCGTGTTCGGGGCGGGCGCGCTGGAACGGGCCGCCCGCCCGAGCCGGGCGGGTCACCTCCCCTTCGTCGCCGAGGCGAAGAAGACGCTCGAGCTGGCGCTGCGGGAGGCCGTACGGCTGCACGCGTCGGCGATCGACGGCAACTTCTTGCTGCTCGGTGTGCTGCGGTGCTCCGGGTGCGCCGCCGAGTCCGAGCTGCGCCGGGCGCTTGCGGAGGCAGGCTCGAATCCCGCGAGCCTGCGGACCGCGATCGAACGCCGGGTCAGCGCCGCTCGTTCCGCGTGACGGCCTTGGCCACCATGGCCGAGCCGGTGGGCACGAGCCGAGCCCACCACATCCGGTGACCCGGGAGAAGCGAACTCGAAAATCCGCACCTCGCCGCACTCACCCGCTCGGTCCTCAGCGTGACGCCGGCCGGCTCGTCGGTGACGAGGTGCGGGTTTTCGGGTTGGCTAGCGCGGAGCCGGTCCGACGTAGCGGGCCGCCGGGCGGATGATCTTGCCGGCCGCGGCCTGCTCGAGGGCATGGGCCGTCCAGCCGAGCACCCGGGCGGTGGCGAAGGTGGCGGTGAACATCGCCGGCGGAATGCCAGCGGCCTCCATCACCAGGGCGGCATAGAACTCGACGTTGGTCCGCAGTGCGCGGCCGGGCTTGAGCTCTTCCAACGTCGCCAGCACCGCCGCCTCGATCTCGACGGCCAGCTCGACCCGCGGGCCGCCGAAGCCGAGCGCGACCTCCTTCATCAGCGCCGATCGCGGATCCTCGGTGCGATAGACGGCGTGGCCGAAGCCCATCACCCGGCCGCCGTGCGCGACCTGCTCGCGGACGTACCCTGCCGCGGCCGGACCGGAGCCCAGGTCCAGCAGCTGCAGGGCCCGGCTCGGGGCGCCGCCGTGCAGCGGGCCGGACAGCGAGCCGAGGGCGGCGCCAACCGCGGCGCCGAGATCCGCACCGGTCGAGGCAACCACGCGGGCGGTGAAGGTCGAGGCGTTGAAGCCGTGGTCGACGGTCGAGACGAGGTAGGCATTCACCGCGGCCGCGACCTGCTCGCGGGGCTCCTCGCCGGACAGCATCCACAGATAGTTCGCCGCGTGATCCAGATCGGCTCGCGGGGCGATCGGGTCGAGTCCCAGCCGGGCGCGATGCAGGGCGGCGAGGACCGTCGGCACCGCCGCGCCGATGGCCAGGGCGTCCGCCCGCCGGCCCGCCGGGTCCTGGTCGAACAACGGCCTCATCCCGGCGGCCGCGGCCAGCAACGGGACGGCGGCGCGCAGGCCCGCGAGCTGGTCGGCGCCGCTGGTCGCCGCGCCGATCGCCGGGAGCAGGGAGCCGACCTCGGCCGGGATCGCGCGCAGCCGCCGGACCTCGGCGGCGAAGTCGACGGCCTCGGCCGGGCTCGGCAGTGCCCCGTCCAGCATCAGCCGCCAGACCTCCTCGACCGAGTGCGTACGAGCCAGATCGGTCGCCGAGTACTGGCGGTAGTGATAGAAGCCCTCGAGCCCGCGCACGTCACCGAGCTCGGTCTCCGCAACGACGACGTTCGCCAGCCCGGGCGGCACGTCGATCAGCGTCTGGTCCATCCGGTCGCGAACCGCTGTGGAAGTCATGGTCGTGCTCCTCTCGCTCGTTGATCCAGGATGTGATTGACTTGAACTAGAGTCAATATTGATTGGATCAATATGACGGGCGACCAGATCGAAGCTCCCGGCCTCCCCGACCTCTCCGCGGCACAGGCCGCCGCACGGCTGGGGGTCAAGCCGGAGACGCTCTATGCGTACGTCTCGCGCGGCCTGCTGAGCCGGCGCCGCTCCACCGGTGGCTCCCGGTTCGACGCGCTGGAGGTCGAGGCGTTCGCCCGCAGCCGGCGGCCGGCCCGGTCGAGCGCCGCGAGCGCGGCGACGGGGCACTCCCCCGGCACGCCGCTGATGGCGATCGACCACGACATCACGCTGATCGAGGACGACCGGCTCTACTACCGCGGCCGGGACGCCGCCGAGCTGGCGGAGACGGCCGACGTCGAAACGGTGTGCTGGTGGCTGTGGACTCGCGAGTGGCAGCCCGGCCGGCGGTTCGCGGCCACCGAGTCGGGAGCGGAAGCGACCGCGGCCGTTCGGCTCACGCTGCCACCGGGCATGTCGCCGCGAGCCCAGCTCCAGGCCCAGGTGCCGGTGCTCGCCGCCACCGATCCGCTCCGGCACGATCTCTCCCCCGGGTCGGTCGCGAGGATGGGCGCCGAGATCGTGGCCGGCGCCGTCACCGCGCTGCCGGCACTCGGTCCGGACGTGCCCGAGTCCGCGGGCCTCGCGGCGCGGCTGTGGCCGAGGCTGACTCCCCGGCGCGCGGACGACGACGAGTTCCGGTTGGTGAACGCCGCCCTCGTGTTGCTGCTCGACCACGATCTGGCTGCGTCCACGCTCGCCGTGCGGGCGGCTGCGTCGGCGCGGGCGAACCCGTACGCGGTGGTCTGCTGCGGCCTCGGCGCGCTTGACTCCGCCCTGCACGGCAACGCCGGCCGGGCGGCGTACGGGCTGATCGGGCGCCGGCTCGCCGGTGAGCCGGCGGACCAGGCGATCGCGGGCGCGGTGATCGAGCACGGCACCGTGCCCGGGTTCGGGCACCGGATCTATCGCCATGCCGATCCGCGCTGCGACCAGCTGATCGGCCGGCTGCGTGAGGCCCGCCCGGAATCCCCGGCGGTGGTCGCCGCCGACGAGCTCGTGGCAGCGGTACGGAGCCGGATGCCCGCTTTTCCGAATGTCGACTTCGCCCTGGCGACGGCCGTCCTGGCTCTCGACCTCGATCCCGGAGCGGGCGAGCTGATCTTCGCGCTGGCGCGCTGCGGTGGCTGGCTGGCGCACGCCCTGGCCGAATACGCCGAGCCGCCGCTCAGGCTCCGTCCGGAGGGTCGCTACACCGGACCCTGACCGACGCCCGCGCGTCGCCAACCGACCGGGCCCGAGGTGGGTTTCCCGGTGCGATCGACCGGCAGACGCGGGCGATCCTGTGGTCAGCCGACAATCGCCCGGCGCTCGTGGACGTAGCCCGGCCCCGCCGCGGAGGCGCGGTCGAAGATCATCGTCGTCGCGCCGGAGTCCCAGGCCGGCCAGGGCGCGACCTGACCGGTGATGAACTGCACCCAGGCCCCGTGCATCGCGTCCGCCAGTGCCTGCGGCGGGTTCGGACCGTCGGAGGCCTCGACCAGCTCGGCGCCCAGGTTGTCCCAGGCGAACGGCAGGTCAGCGCAGTGCAGCGCCATCCCGGTCGGGCCGGCAAACCGGAAGTCGTACGTCCAGGTCGGCCCGCGGCGGGCATCGGCCCACCGCACGACCTTGCTGCGGAACGTCGCGTCCGTGATCAGCTGGCCGAGGATCATCTCCGGACCACCCGGCAGACCGGAGTAGGCCGCGAGGTAGTCGTCGGCCCGCGGGCCGAGCCGGTCGCGGAGCAGGGCCCGCAGGTCGGCGCCCGCTACCAGCGGGGCGAACGTGACTCCGATCATGGTGAACTCGTGGGCCGTGCTGCCGATGATCAGCGGCACGTCGGCTGCCGCCGCGATGGCCGGGGAGCCCATGTGCGGGGAACCGGTGTCCGGAGAACCCGTGTCCGGTGAATCGGGCACCCCCATCGGCAGCACCGCGCCGTCGACGTACGGCCGGAAGGGCAGCCCGCCGAGCGCGTTGCCGTCACCGGTGAGTCCGCCGACGAGCGCCGACAGCGAGGTCGGCGGCGGCGCCAACCCTACCTCGTCCTGGAGGTCGAGAATCTGGTCCTCGCTCAGGGTGCCCAGTCCCGACCGGGTCGGCGCAACCCCCGCGTTGGCCGCCAGCTCCTCCCCGAAGGCGCGCGCCCGGTCGAGCGGCAGGTCGTCCAGGGCGCCCGAGTGGCTGATCGCGGCCCGGAACGGGCCACGAGCCGCGGGCGCCAGCAGCAGCGCGAGGACCGAGCCGCCGCCGGCGGACTGGCCGCCGATCGTCACCGTGCCCGGGTCACCGCCGAAGGCCCCGACGTTGCCGCGGACCCAGCGCAGCGCCGCGATCTGGTCCAGCAGGCCGCGGTTGTCCGGCGCGTCGGCGATCCAGCCGAAGCCGTCGAAGCCGAGCCGGTAGCTGAGGGTCACCGTGACGATGCCGTCCCGGTTGAACGCGAATCCGTCGTACCAGGGGCTGGCGGGCGAACCCGCCTTGAAACCGCCGCCGTGGATCCAGACGAAGACCGGCAGCTTCGCCGCCGGGTCCCCGGGCGCGGGAGTGAAGACGTTCACGTTCAACGTCGCCGCGCCCGGGATGGACGGCTCCGGGATCGCGGTGACCTCGCCGAAGGGGCGGCGCTGCGCCGTCGGCCCGTACGTCGTCGCGTCCCGCACGCCCTGCCAGCCGACCGCCGGGACCGGCGCGCCGAAGCGGTTCGGGCCCACCGGCGGCTCGGCGAACGGGATGCCGAGGAAGGCCGCGGAGTCACCGCGCCACACTCCCCGGAGTTCGCCTTGCTCGATCCGGACCGTCGGCACCCGCGTCATCTCCGGTCTCCTCTCGCCCTGCTGGTCGCTGGCTGTCCCGGTCGCCGTCCGCGATCGAGGCGACGGATGCCGGTGCGAGCGTACGGCCCGCAGCTGCCGCTGGACAGGTATCGGCGGGCGCGATGGCACGACGAGAACGAACCGATTCATGTTCTGGATCGCCACTAGGGTGACGACAACCCAGGCAGGAGGACGGACGATGACTCCAACACGCCGCGTGACCAGCTCCGACGTGGCGCGCGAGGCCGGAGTGTCCCGGGCCACGGTGAGCTACGTACTGAACAACACCCCGCGACAGTCGATCCCGGAGTCCACCCGGCAACGGGTGCTGGCCGCCGCGCAGGAGCTCAACTACACCCCGCACGCTGCGGCCCGGGCCCTGCGGGCCGGCGAGTCGAACCTCGTGCTGTTCATCAACACCGGGGTGCCGTACGGGGTCAACCTGTCCGTCCTGCTGGACACGCTGACGGCCGAGGTGTCGGCGACCGGGCGATCGCTGGTCATCTGGCAGCAGCGCGATCCCGCCGACCTGGCAACCACGCTGGCCCATCTGCAGCCGCGGCTGGCGATCGCGCTGGGCGAGCTGGACGACACTCAGCGCGCCCTGCTGGCACAGGCACGGATTCCGACCGTCGAGACCGATCTCGGCCGGGACCCGGTCTCGCCCGATGTCGGGACGGCGCTGCAGATCCAACACCTGGCCGGTCACGGCCACCGCCGGCTGGGCTATCTGACCACCAGCCAGCCCGAGCTCGAGCGGTTCACCGTGCCCCGGCTGGCGACGGCCCGCTCGACAGCGCTGGAGCTCGGCCTGACCCGCCCCCTGGTGTACGACGTCGGCCCTCACCTGCCCGAGGTGTCGGTCGACGCCCTGGCCTCGGTGCTCCGCGACTGGACCGGCGGCGCCGAGCCGGTCACCGCCGTGGCCTGCTACAACGACATCTGCGCCGCAGCCTGCATCGCGGCGGCGCCCCGGGCGGGGCTGGAGATCCCCGGCGACCTCGCGGTGATCGGGATGGACGACGAGACAATGAGCGCATTCACCCGGCCGGCGCTGACCACGATCCGGCTGGACATGATCAGCTTCGCCGAGCATCTGTGGGAACGAACCAGCGCGGCGCTGGAGAACCGGCCGGAGCCGGGTCTGTTCTCGTCGATGAGCTTCACTCTGGTCGAGCGTGCCAGCGTCTGATCCTGGACCGGGCCTCACCCCGTCGTGGCGCGTGCTCGCCCGCGAGCTGGTCAGGATCTCTCCGGCGCCGCACGCGCATCGCGTCGCGGTCCGGGCGGCGCTCGCGGTCTCTCTGCCGATGGCCGTGCTGGCCGCGCTCGGCCGCTCCGACCTCGCCGTCTACGCCACCTTCGGCGCGTTCGCAGCCGTCTACGGCGGCGGCCGCCGATCCAGCGCCCGCTGGCGCCTGCAGGCCACCGTCGGCGGGATCCTCGCCGCGGCGGTGATCACCGGCGCACTGCTGGCACTGAGCCCCTATCGCGGCTGGCTGGGCATCCCGCTGACCGCCGGGTGGGCCGCCCTCGGCGCCGCGCTGTCGGACCGGAACCGCTGGCGCCCGCCCGGACCGATGTTCCCGGTGTTCGCGGTCGCGACCGCTTCGGCCATCCCGAGCACTCCGGCCACCATCCTCGCGGCCGCCGTCGTGGTGATCGCCGCGGCTGCCCTGGCGGTCGGTCTCGGGCTGGCGGAGATCGCCTGGACCCGACTGCTCAACCGGCCGGCGGACCCGCCGGCCGCTCCCGGACCGCCGATGCCGAGCGCAGCCCGGCAACGGCTGCATCTGATCCGCTGCGCGGTGGTGGTGCTGGTCGCCGGCTCGATTGCCACCGGGGTCGGGATCGGCCATCCGTACTGGGCGATGGTCGCAGCGGTCGCGCCGCTGGCCGTGTTCAGCCTCCGCGGCCAGGTCGCACGCGGCATCCTCCGGGTCGCCGGCACCACCATCGGCCTCTTCCTCGCCGCCGCCCTCCTCGCGCTCGGCCTGCCCGTCTGGAGCAACCTCCTCCTGATCGCCGGGCTGCAGGCAGCGGCGGAACTGCTGGTCGTCCGCAACTACGGTCTGGCGCTGGTGTTCATCACCCCGCTCGCCCTCGTGTCGGTCCAGCTGGCCAGCCCCCAGCCGGTCCGGTCGCTGATCACCGACCGATTCGTCGAGACGCTGATCGGCGTCACCGTCGGGGTGCTCGCTGCGATCGTGACCCGGAACCGGGAGACGTCACGCTCCGGTCCTGCTGCCCGGTGAGCGCGTCGACCAAGCGCCGGTCCGGGGTGAGACGCGCGGTCACAGAGCCAGCAGCGCACGCGCCGAGCGCGCTGCCTTGCTGGAGCCGGTGAGGGTGGCCAGGCGCTCGCGCAGCACGGTGTCGTCCACGCCGCCGCCGAGCCGCAACCGCTCCTGCAGCAGAACATCCAGCAGCGCGTACAGCCCGGGATAGCCCGGCGGCAGCTGTGGCACGAGCCGGGTGAGTGTGTCGACCACTGCCTCGCCGGCACCACCCGACGCGGCGCTGCGCAGGCTTTCGGCCCACCGGATCCCGACGCACGGTCCGGATGTGGCCGCCATGGCATCACCGACTCGCTCCGCCCCCAGCCGGCGGGACGCCGTGGCGTGGATGAAGATATCCACGGCTAGCACCCTGTCGTCCAACGCGTGCGCGCTCAGGCCCATGGCGACCGCCGCGGCTCCCAGTGGACCGATCCGGCCGGGATGCCGAAGGAGCGACCGAAGCCCGCCCGTCGAACCCGGCCAGCCGAAAGAGATCCCAGCGCGGATGTGGTCAAGACTTCCGACCAGAAAGTGATCGGCGTCGTGTGGCCAAACCGACGCCGTCCAGGGGACCCAGGTGACCTCGTTGATCTGCCGACGATCCCGCGAATCGACGCTGCGCACCGCGGTGGGCTGATCGGGTGCCTGGCGTCGACGCCGGGCGCCGCGGACCACGACCTCGGACTCCCAGTAGCGATCGAACCGGTCCGCGTGCTCGTACAACCTCAGGTCGGCGCGCAGCGGACGCCCCTGGCCGGGACGGTCCAAACCGGCCGCGACAAGCACCGGGTCGGCCTCGAATGGCGAGCGCGCGCGCGACGCCGCCACCCACAGACCCTGATCGACGACATCGGAAGCCGCGGCGCCGGAGTCGCCGAGGGCGTGCCTCACGACCGCGCCGAGCTCGCCCGGAAGGTCGGCCCGGCGCAACGCGTCCTCCCGGCCAGCCGGATGAAGGCGTAGCAGTGCCGCAATGACGTCGATGCGCCCAACAGACGCGCCCGCGGCCCGGATCCGTTCGACGAGGGCTTCGGCCGACACCCACCCGTCGGCGTCATCCGGCGTGGCAATCGGCGGCTCGGGCTCGAGCCGACCCGTCAGCACGCCCGCAACGTGATCGAGTCGAGCGAAGAGGAAATGGGCAACCTGGTCCTTCGGCTCGACCAACGACCCGAACCCGTCTGCGCCGGCCGCGACCAGCCGAGCCAGCTCACCACCGAGCCACGCGTCACCGTCGTAGTCGCCCTGCCCAGACCGAACCTTGGACCGGGCTCGCTTCAGCAGCGGGGCCAGCACAGACAGGTCGCCTGTCTGGGCGAGCCGGTCGAGCACCAGCTCCAACTCGATCGGGTCGCTCGCGTCCTCCATTACCGCGGCGAGTCGGTCGGGCAGATCGGCAGGCGTGACCGGCACGATCTCGGGCGCGGCGTCGACCACAGGCTGTCCTGGTGTCGCCCGCAACGCGGGCGCGACATTCAGCCCGAGCTCGTGCCGGACGGCCGGGTCGAGCTCGTCCGCGAGAATCAACGCGCTGTCGTCACCGACCGCTCGAAGCAGCCCTGCAGCCTTGCGCTGGACGTCGGGGTGCGGATGTCGCAGGGCGGCTCGTCCGGCCGGGCGTACGTCCGCAGCGGCGGTTCGGCCGCGGATGGACTGGAGCAGGTGAAGCGCGGCGAGAGGATGACCCTTCACCGAGCTGCCCATGACGTCGGCCAATCGGGCGGCGGTCTCCTGGTCCTCCAGCCGACCCGCCCGGCTCAGCAGGGCGAACCACCTCAGGACCGCGCTGACGACAACGGAGTGCTCGCTGCGCAACAACCTTCGCAAGGCGGCCTGCCTGTCGGCGAGCTCCTCGACCGTCGGCTGGAGGGCTTCGAGCAACCGGACGAACCACTGCAGGCGGAACGCACTCCAGTCGCGACCGAGGGTGCCGAGCGCGGCGTCGACGACGGCACCACGCTCCAGCCGGCCGGAGTCCACCAGGGCGGCGACGGCACCCTGCCAGGCGTCATCGGACCAGCGATCGGCGTAGGTGAGGCTGATACTGCCCTGTCCCTCGGTATCGAACAGTCGCCAGAGCGCGCGGTCGATCAGCTCGGGATCGTCGCGGAGCCAGGCGACCGGCGTGGCTCGCACCATCGTCTCGTCACTCCAGACCGAGACCAGCGCGACAATCATGGTCGACACGTACGCGTCATCGACGTCGAGCTCCACCAGGCCGCTGCGTTCGATCACCCGGATCGTGGCGAAGTCAGCGGCTCGCGAGAACTCGTGGTCGGCGATCTGGCGGCGCAGCGCGGTCGCGACCCAGGAAGGGATCGTGGTGGTCTCCCGATCGACGGTGGCGCCACCGACGGCGGCGGAAACCGCCTCCTTGATCGCCCACCAGACCGCGGCGTCCTTCCGTCCCGGCTCCTCGTAGGTCGCGGCTCGCGCCCGCTCGCCGCGCTCGGTCAGCAGAGCGCCGAGCACCCCGGGCGACACGGGCCGGAACCACTTTCGCTGAGCACTCCAACGCTCCCGGACAGAGAGGTGCCGATGAGGATGGGGATGCAGATGGAATGCCACGGCCGGAGGCTGGCCGGTGTCCATGCCGACCTCGTGACGCACACTCGGCTCGACCCCGTCTAGCACCCTCGCCACGACGTCGAACCGTCCCGCCTGCACCAGGATCAGCGCCGCGTCACTCTGGACCTCCACGTCTGGGTGCGACAGCGCGGCCGTGGCTGCCGCCTCGACATCCGCCGTCGACGATCTCCGGTGGATCGCCTGCAGGATCTTGACCGCCAACCGGGCCGAAGTATTGCCCATGCTGGGAAGGCCGTTCGCCAGCGCACGCGCACAGGCATCGTCGTCCAACAGCTCGGCCCGGCTGAGCTGCTGCAACCGAGCCAGCGCGAACGCCGTTCCGGGCGCCGACGATGCGGCCAGCAATCGGAACAGGGCCCGCTGCTGCGCAGCGACCTCGGCGACGCCAGGCTCAGCCCGGTCCCAGAGAGCGGTGAGCCAGGCGGTCCGATAACGGTCCGGCTCATGACCGAGCTCCGCGACGCAGCAGGTCAGCAGCTGGACCCGGCCGGCGGCGCTGCGGTTCGCAACCTCGACGAGCCGGGGCTGCCAGCATCCGCTTTGGCCGACATCCTGGGGTCGCACCCGTCGATCGCGTTCCTCGGCGAGCAGCCGCCGCACCATCGCGGGCAGCAGCGTCGGATCGGCGACGAACCACTCGTTCGGGTCCTCCACCGGGTCACCCACACGCCACCATTCCGCGGGCAGGTCGAGCATCCCCAGCGCGTACTCGGCCTGACGGGGCAGGATCAGGAGACCCTTTCGCTCGAGCGCCCGCACCTGGATCGCGGCGTCCACGCCGAGGCCTCGGAAGTCCGAAATCCGACGCCCGACCGCCTCCGACAGCCAGGCCGGAAGCAACGCGATTCGAGAGTCCGACGCAGCGCCCGACGCAGCCGCTCGAAGCCCGACACCCATCCCGCGGAACGCCGCTGAGCCGCGCCGCCAGGCCGGGGTTGGCGTCTGCGCCACCGCCTTCTCCGCAGCGGCCGTGACCAGCCCACCGACCACCTCCGGGTCGGCCGGCGCCAGGTCGGCCCAGCGGAGGTCACCGTCAAGCACGGTTGTCATGGTGCCACGCGGTTCGTCATCCGCGGCTACTCTCGCGGACATGACGGAGGCGGTGCTGACCTATCGCGCTGCCTCGACCGCCGCGATCGGCGCGGTCGAGATCGATCTTCTGCTGTCGGCGAGCTCGCCGGATCCGTCGCTGTTCTTCGATGGATTCCTGCTCCACGCCGAGCAGGCCGCCGTCGCGCTGCTGCAGCTGGCGAAGGTGGCCCGCACCCGGTTCTATCTCCCGCCCTCGATGGTGGCCGCCCGGATAGCCGCGGCCGATCCGGTCGTCACGGCAAGCGCGGATCGACTGCGATTCGAGAGCTTCTCGCTGTGCTGTGGCGTCGCCGCCCGTTTCGACGCGCTGTCCGGCGGACTGGACCGACCTCCGGCCAGCAACGGCACGACGAATGTCGATCTCAACCCGCCGGTGCGCGACCTCCTTGCCGACGTACGTGGCGACGAACCGCTGCACCTTGCCGTCGGCACCAACGTCACGGTGACAACCATGACCGCGTCCGTGGTGGAGCATCGCGTGCCGTTGTCGACCCGTTGGGTTCGCGGCTTTGCCGAGGCTCAGGCGTCCTCGGCCGCGCTCGCACGCAGGTTCACCGTTCCGGCGGGTCAGGCTCGCCGCTTCGTTCGCGGACTCCCCGCCACGTCGGGCTCGCGGTCGGTGCTGTACGTGATCCAGGGTCGAGACGGGCTGCGCCTGACCGCTACCTCGCAAGCCGGTTCAGTCCCTCTCGGTGGCGCCAACCGGCTGCGAACGATCGAGCCGCTGCTGGGTTACGCGGACAGCCTGACCGTCTACGGCCCGGCCACACCGGGATCCGGTGTCTCGTCCTGGCAGGTCGATCTGCCGGACGGACGGTTCGTCCTGACGCTCAGCCCGAACTCGATGCGCGGCTTCTCCGGCGAGGGCGGCCTGCTGTTCGACCTCGCGGACGATCAGGCCGCCGACGACGCTCTGGTGCTCTCGACGCTGCTCGACTTCACTCCCGTGATCGATCCCACCCGCATTGCCAGGCTCGCGGGCCTCGATGTGGGGAGGATCCGGCCGGCCCTCGCTCATCTCGCCGCAGCGGGACGGGTCGGCTACGACGCGGCCGAGGGCGCGTACTTCACCCGGGCGCTGCCCTGGGACCGCACCTTGCTGGAGACCATGCACCCTCGGCTGGCGGACGCCCGGGCGTTGGTCCACCAGGGTGCCGTCACCGTCTCGGGCGACCGAGCGACGGTGACCAGCGCCGGGAACGTGTACGTCCTGCGTCGTTCGGGGGACAGCTGGATCTGCAGCTGTCCCTGGCACGGACAGCACGGCGGGAGCCGTGGGCCCTGCAAGCACGTCCTGGCGGTGTCGCTTCTCGCGTCGGACCTGGAGGGACGCGACGGACGCAGATAACGTCCTCACAACGAAATGGGCTGCGGGCTTGGATATCGGCTCACAGCCCGCTCACATTGACGACGACATCGAATCGACGTCGGTATGCCGAAACCCCCTGCTGGCTGACCGATCCAGCCGCAGGAGAACGACCGTGACGCAGTACGCCCAGCCGTACGGTGCCCAGACGCATCATTCCCAGCCCTACGCCGACTACCTGTCGCAGCCGCAGCAGTTCCCGCCGATCCCGGCGGCACCGCCCACCCCACCCAAGGCGTCGGTGCTGCCGGTGGTGAGCCTGGTGATCGCGCTGATGGCACTCGTCGGCGTCGTCGCCGTCGGCCTCGGGCTGGCGGCGTTCTCCGGCGCGGAGTCCGGCGGCGGGTCCGGCAGTGATGCTCCGCTGACCGGCCAGCTGGGCACGGTGCCATCGGGCGCGCTGCGCGGAGCGGATCTGGCAACGGAGGTGACCGACGTGATCGCCGACGGCTGGGGCGACGCTGCCGACCTGCGCTGCCCCGATACACAAGCCGTCGAGCAGGACGTGACCACCGTCTGCCACGGCACGATCGGCGGCGAGGCGTGGGCGGTCGTGGTGTTCTTCGAGGACCGTGACGGCCGGTTCACCCTGCTGCCGGTGTAGTACCAGCGCCCGGCGCCGGCGCGTCCGGCACAATGCCGGAATGAGCGCCGCAGCGTTCGCCGACCGGTTCCGGCGGCGGGAGTCCTTGATCGGATACTGGATCTCGTCCGACAACCCGCCGGCCACCGAGCGGATCGCGCGGCTGGGCTACGACTACGTGGTGCTGGACGGACAGCACGGACTGCTGGACTATCGCGGGCTGCTCTCCGGACTCATCGCCGTCGAGACCGCCGGCGAGCCGGCCGGGATGATCCGGGTCGAAGCCAACAGCGCGACCTCCATCGGCAAGGCGCTGGATGCGGGCGCGGTCGGCGTGATCGTCCCGCTGATCGACTCCGCCGAGGACGCGGCGGCGGCGGTCGCGGCAAGCCGCTATCCGCCGGCCGGCATCCGCTCCTTCGGACCGACCCGCGCGGCCCTGCGGATCGGGCCCGGCCCTCGCGAGACCGACGCCACCGTGCTGGTGCTGGCCATGATCGAGACCGCCGCCGGGCTGGACCAGGTGGAGGCGATCGCGAGCACGCCCGGACTCGACGGCCTGTACGTCGGACCGTCCGATCTGAGCATCGGCCTGGGCGCCGACAATCCCGGCGACCCGTCGGTCGACGCCGAGTTCGCGGTGGCGCTGGAGCGCATCGTCCGGGCCTGCGAGGGCAACGGCCTGGTGGCGGGAATCTATTGTCCGAGCGGCGAGGTCGCCTCCCGCCGGCTGGCGGAGGGTTTCACCTTCGTGACGGTGGCCAACGACCTCAGTCACCTGGAGGCCGCGGCGGGCTCTCACCTGACGGCGGCGCGGACGGCTTGGAGTCGCGGGCGATGATGTGGGTGACCCAACGCTCGTTGAAGCCGGCGAGCAGACCGAGTCCCGCCCAGAAGAACCAGCTGCTGACCCACGCCTGTCCCGGCGACGCCGCCTGGCCGGCGCCGGCGGACGGGTCGGTGATCAGGTTGGCCGCCATCCCGCCCTTGACCAGGAACAGCAGTGCGAGCGCGAAAAACCAGCCGAGGATGATCCGGTAGCGGGCGGCACCCTCGGCGATCGTCTCGAACTTCAGCTCCGCCTCTTGATTGAGCCTGAGCAGCACGCTCACCGCTGCGCCGGCAGCGCCACCGCCCAACGCCAGCAGCACGTCGCGCAACGCGACGAGGCTGTCCATCGGGATCACGACCGCCCACCAGGACTGCTGTGGGTCGGGCAACCAGAGCCAGGTCCGGATCACCGCCAGGCCGAGCAGGCCGACGGCGATCAGGGCGACGAAACTGAGGGCGACGCCGCGGCCGAGGTCTCTGGCGTAGTAGTGCCTGCTCACCTCCCCCTCGCGCCGGTCCACGAAGTCGCAGGCGCTCCGCCGAACACCGACGAGCGCGCACCGGGCCTGCTTCGGGATCGCGCCGTCGGGCGTGCCGGCGGAGGCGCGCGTCACCGTGCGCAGCCCGTCCTCGATCATCGCCATCGCATACCGACAGTCCGGTCCGTTGAGCACCTTCTGGGCCCGCAGATAGACCGCGCCCAGCGCGGCCACGTCGTCCGGCGCAAGCCGGGCGAGGCTGTCGACCACGCTCGGCACTCGATCCTCCAGCCGGACCAGTGCCGACCTCGACGCTGCATCCTCCGCGGCTGCGGCGGCCCGGCCGGTTCGCAAGCCCCTCGGGCGACGGTCCGCGCGTTCCTCGTCCCAGCTGTCGATCCGCGCCCGGACGGTTGTGGTCACGCTGCCCACCTCATCGGCATCGATTCGTCTGAGTCGAGGGTAAGAACGTGCCCGGCCCGTGTCAGGCCTTTATTCCGGGCCGCGCCCTCCGGGGGCACACCGGTGGCGAGCTCAGCGGAAGCAGTAGGAGTCCGACGAGGCGTCGCCGCCCTGCAGCCGGACCTGGTGCGGGCGCAGACCTCGGAAATCCTCGCCGTGCGGGAAGAACCGCTCGTCGATGCTCAGCCCGCCGTTCTCGCCGACGTCCAGCTTCGCCATCCAGGCACCGACCCCGTCGGGATAGAACTGGTCGTCCCACGCGCCGTACAGCGAGTTGGTGAAATAGACCCGCTTGCCGTCCCGGCTGACCTCGACCATCTGCGGCCCGCCGGCCAGCGGCAGGTCCGGAGCCGCCGGGTGTGCGGCCCGGCCGACGATGCCACCGAGCCGGACCGAGCCGACCTCGACCGGGTTCGCGGGATCGCCGACGTCGTACTGCTTCAGCTCGCCGGTGCCCCAGCAGCTCACGTACAGGAACCGGTCGTCGACGCTCAGATCGATGTCGGTGATCAAGGGCGGCACCGCACCGAACGGCTTGAGCGCCGGCGGCAGGTCGTCCGGGTCGGCGGGCTCGGCCGGGATCGTGATCACCTTCTCGGCCTTCCACTCCTCCCCCTCACCGTCCTGATCGTCGCGGTACCAGCGCCAGATCGAGCCGGACAGGTCCTCGGTCGAGATCACCACACCGACGAAGCCCCAGGTGGCGTTCGGGTCGTGCGACGGGCGGACCTCCAGCACCATCTGGTGCTGGTCGCCGAACTCGACCCGCTGCCGGTGCTCGCCGGTGGCCAGGTCCCAGAAGTGCAACGCATGGCCGTACGCGTTGGACAGCAGCAGTTCGGGGACGACCCCGTTCTCGATCATGGACGGGCTGCCCCACTCGCTGGAGATCAGCACGTTCTGGTTCAGGTGCCACCAGGCGTCGTAGTGGAAGTGCTGCGGCCCACGCGCGGTCTCCCAGGCGCGCAGCACGTCGAACGTGTCGTGATCGAGCAGGGCGATGCCACCCGGGCCGTCGTCGTCACCGGCGGCCCCGCCGAGGCAGGTCATGAAGACGCCGTTCGGACCGCAGTGCATCGTGTGCGGGCGGGAATAGCCGGCCTTCTCCGACAGCTCCGCGGCCTCGACGGTCTTCACCAGCACCGGCGTGGACGGATCGGGATGGGTGTCGAAGATGTAGAGCCGCGACGACCGCAGCCCGGGCACGATCAGATAGCGCCGCTCCAGCCCGGCCATGTCGTGGCCCTCGTGCATCAAGGCGCTGCTGCACGCGTTCCAGCCGAAGTGATGCAGCTCGTCCCCCAGCCCGGTGACGTCGCTCCAACCGACCAGCCGGCCGTACGTCGCCGAGGCCGGGTCGACGTCGATCACGGTCAGCGCGTCGTGCTGCTCGCCGGCCCGGTCGAACGCGACGACGTAGGCCAGTTGCTCGACCGGCGCCGCGCCGGCCTCGGCCGCGCTCCGGTAGAAGGTCGGATCAATGGTTGCGTGGGTCATCGGACGTCGTCGTCCTTCCGGGTCGGGTCTGCTGCCGGGTTCAGTTCTGCGGTGGGTTGGCCGATCCGGGCTGCTGGTCACCGCCGGCGGGCGGGTAGCCGCCCTGGGCCGGCGGCGGGGTGTAGCCGCCCTGGGCCGGCGGCGGGGTGTAACCGCCTTGCGCCGGCGGCGGGGTGTAACCGCCTTGCGCCGGCGGCGGGGTGTAACCGCCCTGCGCCGGCGGGGTGTAACCGCCCTGAGCCTGCGGGTCGGCGTAGCCACCCTGCTGCGGATAGCCCTGCTGCGGATAGCCCTGCTGGGGGTAGTCCTGCTGCGGGTAGCCCTGCTGGCCGTAGCCGATCTGCTGCACCGCCGTGCCGGTGGGCTGCCAGCCGGGCGGGACTGGCGGGCCGTACTTCGGCGCCTGCGGCGAGGTCTGCATGATGCAGAGGACGAGCACGATGATGCCGCCGACGCTGGGAATCAGGGCGAGCAGATAGAACCAGCCGCTGTAGCCGGCGTCGTGCAGCCGGCGCACCGCGACGGCAATGCTCGGCACGATCAGGGCGAGCCAGACGATGCCCATCAACACGAAGAGGATGATCACGATCGGTGACATCGACTGGGTCCGACCGCCGGCGGTCGTGGCCAAGGTCGCGATCAGCACGATCGCATAGAGCACGATGCCGACGATCGCGGTGAACAGCACCCACCACCAGTACTCGCCACGGCTGGCCCGACCCTCGAAGGTGGCGTACTTTTTGAAGACCCGCTTGACGGCGTCGACGAAACCGATGCCGTACCACGGGTGATCGAGCGGCGGCTCACCCGCCTGCGCGGGATATCCGGTCTGCGGCTGGTAACTCATCTTTCTACTGTCCTTCCGGATGCGTCGGAGGCACAGACGCTACTCCAGCGCGGGTGCGCCGGTCCTGCGCCTCGGACGCCGGAGCCGAGCAAAACTCGGTTGACCGCCCCGGGAGGGCTTGTTTGACTCGTCGTCGGCCAATGAAAGGAGCCACGATGCGAGCAGCGCGGATGTCCGTCCAGACGACCATTCGTACGGAAGGCATGTCCCGCTGTGGCGTTCCTCAATCTCGGCATCCTGGCGCACGTCGACGCCGGTAAGACCAGCCTGACCGAGCGGCTGCTGCACGCCGCCGGTGTGATCGACGAGATCGGCAGTGTCGATGCCGGTAGCACCCAGACCGACACCGGTGAGCTGGAGCGGCGCCGGGGCATCACCATCACCTCCGCGGTCGCGTCGTTCGGCGCGGGCGGGCACACGATCAACCTGATCGACACGCCCGGTCACCCGGACTTCATCGCCGAGGTCGAGCGTGCGCTCGGCGTGCTCGACGGGGCCGTGCTCGTGGTGTCGGCGGTCGAGGGTGTGCAGGCGCACACCCGGCTGCTGATGCGCACGCTGCGCCGGCTCGGCGTGCCGACGGTGATCTTCGTGAACAAGATCGACCGGGCCGGCGCGCGGCCCGACCCTCTCGTTCGCGAGCTCGAGGACATCCTCGGCGTCGCGGTGGTGGCGCTGCAGGGGGTGGTCGGCGCCGGCAGCCGCGCGGCCACCGTGGTCGACCTGGCGCCGAACGAGTGGCTCGACGTGCTCAGCCGCTACGACGACGCCCTGCTGGTCCGCTACGTCGAGCGCGGCGCGGTGCCCGAGCAGACGGTCCGCGCCCGGTTGCGCCGGATGAGCCGGACCGGTCGGGTGCATCCCGTCCTGTTCGGGTCGGCGATCACCGGTGCCGGGGTTGATCGGCTGCTCGACGCGTTGCCGCAGCTGCTGCCGACGGCGCCCGACAGTGCCGCCGGCACTCTGTCGGCCCAGGTGTTCAAGCTGGCCCGTCCCAACGGCGTACGCCGGACCTATGTCCGGGTGTTCGGTGGCACGCTGCAGGTCCGGACCACGGTGCCGACGGCCGGCGGCGAGCGCAAGATCACCGGTCTGGACGGCTTCGCGGGCTCTGCGCCCCGGTCGCTCGACCGGCTCACGGCCGGCCAGATCGGACTCGTCCGCGGCCTGACCGGCGCCCGGATCGGCGACTGGGTCGGCGCCCCCGGCGACAACGCCGACATCGGCCTGCCGCCGCCGAGCTGGGAGACCGTGGTCCGCACGCTCGAGCCCGGCCGGGAGGGTGAGCTGTTCGCCGCACTGACCGAGCTCGCCGATGCGGACCCGTTGATCATGGTGCGCCGGGATCCGGAGCGGCACGAGATCGGCGTCTCGCTCTACGGCGAGGTGCAGAAGGAGGTGATCCAGGCGACGCTGGACGGTCAGTTCGGCCTGCCCGTGGGCTTCACCGAGACCACGACCCGGCACGTCGAGCGGCTGAGCGGCATCGGCGCGGCAGCGGAGTTCATCCATACGGCCGCCAACCCGTTCCTCGCCACGGTCGGGCTCCGGATCGAGCCGGCACCCGTTGGTGCGGGCGTCTCGTTCGAGCTCGAGGTCGAGCGGGGCTTGATGCCGGCGGCGTTCTTCACCGCGGTGGAGGACACCGCCCGGTCCTCGCTGGAGGAGGGCCTGGCCGGTTGGGCGGTGCCGGACGCGCGGGTGATCATGACCGCCTCCGGCTACGCGCCGCGGCAGAGTCATGCCCACGCGCGGTTCGACAAGAGCATGTCGAGCACCGGATCGGACTTCCGCTTCCTGACCGCGCTGGTCACCGCGGAGGCCTTGCGAGCGGCCGGCACGGTGGTGTGCGAGCCGATCCACGCCTATCGGGTGGAGGCGCCGGCGGACCGGCTGCCCGCGGTGCTGGAGCTGCTCGGGCGGGTCGGTACGTCCGCGGCACCGGTGGTCGACGGGCCGCTCGCCGTGATCACCGGCGAGCTGCCCGCCGCCCGGATGTCGTCGCTGGTTCGGCGGCTGGCCGGGATGACTCGCGGCGAGGGCCTGCTGGAGAGCCGATTCGTCCGCTACGACCCGGTCCGTGACGGCGAGCCGCCGCACCGGCCCCGCAGCCGGCCCGACGCGTTGCAGCGGCGCAACTATCTCCTCGCCACAGCCGGACGCGCCCCGGGCTGAGTGCCGGCGCCGCTGCCAGAATGGTCCCCAAGGGATCGACCGGAAGGGGCGCCATGGCGCGAAACCAGACCCTGACCGCCACCTCGTACGCCATCCTCGGGCTGCTGGCGATCAAGCCCTGGACGACGTACGAGCTGGCGATGCAGATGGACCGCACCTTGAACCGGTTCTGGCCTCGGGCCCGGAGCAAGCTGTACGAGGAGCCGAAGAAGCTGGTGGCGGCGGGCCTCGCGGAGGCGATCCCCGGCGCGCACGGCCGCCGGCCGCGAACGGTCTATGCCATCACTCCCGCGGGCCGGCTGGCGCTCGCGGGATGGTTGGCGGCCGAGAGCGCGCCGCCGGTGTTCGAGTCGGAGCAGCTGCTCAAGGTGTTCTACGCCGACAACGGCACCCGGGCCGATCTGTCGGCCGGGCTGCGCCGGCTCCGGGCGTGGGTGGACGAGCTCACCGGAACGAACATCGAGGTCGGTTCGAGCTACCTGGAGGGCGAGGGCCCCTATCCCGACCGGATGGCCGTGCTGGTGCTGACCAGCCGGTTCCTCGACGACTACCTGGAGATGATCGATCGCTGGGCGGCCTGGGCGGCCGAGGTCGTGGCCGAATGGCCGGAGGACCCGAGCACGGCCAGACCGGATCTGGCGGAGCTGGCCCGGACGGTCGAGCAGGCGACGGCCCGGGCGAGTCGCTGGGCGGCCTCAGGCGACAGCTGACCAGATCGGCGCCGTCTCCGTCGCGAAGTCGGCGAGCGGCCGCGGGGGCCGCCCGACGAGCGTGGCGACGTCGCCGGTCGTCGTGCTCTGCGCGCCGGACCGTAGGGCGGCGAAGACCGCAGCGATCTGGTCCGCCACGAACGGCGGCAGCCCGGCCCCGGTCAGGCCGGCGACGGCTGCCTCCGGCGGGACGTCAACGAACGCGACCGCGCGCCTCGCGACCCGACCCAGCTCCTGCGCGACCGCTCGATAGTCGATCGCCGATGGACCGGTGAGGGTGTACGTCCGCCCGGCGTGACCGTCACCGACCAGCGTCTCCGCGGCGACGGCGGCCACATCGAGCGGATCGATCATCGCGATCGCCGCGGCGCCGGCCGGTGCCGCGATCACCCCCGCCCTTCGAACCTGCTCGGCGGCGGCGAACAGGTTGGCCATCGAGAAGCCGGGCCGCAGGATCACCGCCGGCAGTCCGGACGCGACCAGCCGCCGCTCGATCTCGGCGTGCCAGCGCCAGTAGGCGACAGCGGCGTCGGGCGCCGCGCCGCGCGCGGACAGTTTGACCAGCCGGCCGACCCCGGCCCGAGCGGCGGCGTCGATCACCGCTGTCTCGTGGGCCACCTGGTCGGGCCCGTTGCCGCAGGCGAGGAAGACCGCATCGACGCCCGACATCGCGTCGTCCAACGACGCGCTGTCGGCGAAGTCGCCGGCGATCGGCCGGATCCGATGATGGTGCGCGACGACGGCGGCCGGCCGCCTGGCCAGTGCCCGGATCTCGACGTCGTGGCCGGTGAGCAGCGGGAGCAGTCGGGAGCCGACGGTGCCGGTCGCGCCGGTCACCAGGACGGACAGGGTCATTGGATTCACCTTTCGATCGGGGGTTGGACATTGCGGTTGAAGCGGAAGACGTTGTCCGGGTCGTGCCCCGCCTTGACGCGCTGCAGCCGGTCGAGATCCGCCGCGGTGTAGGCGGCGCGGATCCGATCGGGCGTGGCGCCGTCGAGATCGAGGAAGTTGAGATAGCTCTCGCCGGTGACGTGCGGGCCGAGCTCGGCCGCTACCCGGGCCAGGTGGGCCCGAACTGTTGCCTCTTGAGGCGCTCCGGGGGTCACTCCGATCGCATTCAGACTGAATCGCGCCGACGTGTGCGCGAGCGGGCTCAACGCTTCGGCGGGGCCGATCAGGGCCCCGCCGAGCTGCCGGAGCTCGAACATCACCAGCGGCGAGTCGGCTCCGGTGAGCCCCAGCACCGCCTCGATCGCCTCGGGCGTGAGATCGGCCAGCAGCTCGCTGTGGCTCAGGGCCGGCAGCGGGTCGACCGGGTCGAGGCTGACCGCCGCGAGGCCGGCGGCGGGCATCACCGCGAAGGTGTCGACCTCGGCCGGACCGAGAGCCGCCCTCGCGTGGTCGATCAGGGCGCGGGCCTGCCCGAGATCGCCGCAGTGGCAGCCGCGCATGGCCACCAGTGATCGCCCGCGGAGGCCCTGTGGCACCGCCGGAGCAGGCGGGAAACGACGGAAGGTGATCGCCGCGGTCAACTCGTCCGGCACTCCACGGCTCCATTCCGCCGCGAACTCGAGGACGTCGCGGGCCCGATCGAGCGGGTAGTAGAGGTTGCCCGCGTAGACCTCGCGGACCGGATGCAGGGCGAACTCCAGCGCCGTGACGATGCCCAGGTTGCCGGTGCCGCCACGGATCGCCCAGAACAGGTCGGGGTCGCGGCCCGCATCGGTCCGCAGCAGATCGCCGCCGGCGGTGACGATCTCCGCGCCGGTCACACTGTGGGCGGCGAGGCCATAGCGCCGGCCCAGCCAGCCGAACCCGCCGCCGAGGGTGTAGCCGACGACACCGACCCCGGTCATCGACCCGGCCAGGCCGGCCAACCCGTGCGGCGCGGCCGCGTCGATCACGTCCTGCCAGATCGCGCCCGCCTCGACCCGGGCCATCCGTCGTCCGGGGTCCGCCGAGACCCGACGCAGCGCACTCGTGTTGATCAAGATGCCGCTTGCGTCGACTGCCGCGCCGGTGCCGTGGCCGGTGGCCATCACGCCGACGCCGAGCCCAGCGGCGGCCGCCCAGCGCACCGTCCGACGTACGTCCTCGGCGGTTCCGGCGCGGACGACAGCGGCCGGCTCGTGCCGGGCGCGGAGGTTCCAGGCGCGCCGGTGCTCGTCGTAGCCGGGCTCGCCGGGCAGGAAGAACATGCCGTCGAGCTCGTCGCGCAGCCCTTCCACCCGACCTGGCGCGGGCCGGTCATCGGTCGTGGTCATCAAAGATCTCCTCGGGTCGTGCCTGGTGGCGGAGGTGGAGGACGAGCATCAGGGCGCTGGCAGCGAGATAGAAGGCGTGCAGGAACCAGATCGGACCGAGCGGCAGCGTGCCGACGTACACCGCCTGGACGACGTTGCCGACATTGGCGAGGACCAGGCTCGACCGGCTGTACGAGGCCAGGTCGCGGGTGCGCAGCGCACGGGTCAGCATCGGCAGATAGCTGGCGACGAAGATCGCCGTCGACAGCACACCGGCCAGCACCGCCACGCTCCGCACGTCATCACCTTTGTCTTAGTCCCTTTTGGACTATAGAATGCTATTCGTCCCCTAGGGAGTATGTCTAGTGGCTTCCTGATACCTGCATGAACTCCGGCGGCACGGCGGGGCGGCGAATCCACGAGTCATAGGCTCGAACGCATGGCCACCGACGATCTCCCGCACAGCACGCCCAGCGCCGAAGGGGTCGACCCCGCCGGCCTCGAGGCGTTCCTCGACGCGATCGAGGACGCTCCGCAGATCGACCTGCACGGCCTGGTGGCGCTGCGCCACGGCCGGGTGATCGCCGAGGGCTGGTGGTCGCCGTACTCGGCCGACCGGGTGCACCTGCTCTACTCGCTGAGCAAGAGCTTCACCTCGACCGCCGCCGGGTTGGCCGTCGCCGAGGGCCTGCTCGACCTCGACGCGACAGTGCTCTCCTACTTCCCCGAGCTGGACGGTGAGATCACCGATCCGCGTAGCCGGGCGATGAAGGTCCGCCACATCGCGGCGATGGCCAGTGGGCACGCGACGGAGACGCTGGACCGAGCGCGGCGGGCGGACCCGACGAACCTCGTCCGCGGGTTCCTGCTCACCCCGCCCGACCAGGACCCCGGCACGGTGTTCGCCTACAACCAGCCATGCACGTACACCCTCGCCGCGATCGTCCAGCGCCGATCCGGGCAGTCGCTGATCGACTACCTGCGACCGCGGTTGTTCGATCCGCTCGGCATCGAGCAGGCCCTCTGGATCGAGGAGCCGCCCGGCCAGGACATCGGGTTCAGCGGCCTGCACGCCACCACCGATGCGATCGCCCGGCTGGGCCAGCTGTATCTGCAGCGCGGCCGCTGGCGCGACCGGCAGCTGCTGGATCCGGCCTGGGTCGACGAGGCCACCAGCAAGCAGGTGGACAACCCGGCCGAGGAGAACCCGGACTGGCGCCAGGGGTACGGCTTCCAGTTCTGGATGGCACGCCACGGCTACCGCGGCGACGGCGCCTTCGGTCAGTTCTGCATCGTGCTGCCCGAGGTCGACGTGGTGCTCGCCCTCACCGCCGCCACCGAGGACATGCAGGGCATCCTCGACGCCGTCTGGGAGCACGTCCTGCCGGCGATCGACGCGGCCGCGCCCGACCACGACGCCGATCGGCGCCTGGCCGACCGGCTCGCCGCCGCTGCGTTGCCACCGCTGTCGGCCAAGGCTGAGCCCGACGATCGCCAGGTATGGGACGGCGCCACGTTCCTGCCGGGCCCGGACGCCCAGACCGAGGACTCGCCGTTGGGTCAGATCGGCATCCGCCTCACCCGAGCCGGGCTCCGCCACGACGACAGCGGCTGGCTGCTGTCCATCACCGACACCGGCGGGACCCTGGAGGTGCCGGTGGGCTCGGACGGCTGGGCGGTGGACGACGCCAGCGGCGTGCCGGTCGCGGTCAGCGGCGGCTGGTCCGACCCGGACACCTTTGTCGCGGACGTGATCTTCCTCGAGACGCCGCACAAGGTCCGGCTGGTCTGCTCGGGACCCGAGCGCACGTTGGCGCCGCTCTGGCGCACGGTCGCCCTGCATCCGACGTCGGTGGTCCAGCTCCGCGGGCCCCGGCCGACCTCCGCACGATGAGTTCGGCCGGCGAGAAGGAGACCCTCCAGCGGTATCTGGACAAGGCCCGCACCCAGCTGGTGGCCAAGCTGGACGGCCTCGACGAGCTGGAGATCCGCCGGCCGATGACACCGACCGGGACGAACCTGCTCGGCCTGGTGAAGCACGTGGCGAGCGTGCAGCTGGGCTATCTCGGTGAGGTGTTCGGTCGGCCGTCCGAGATCGCCCTGCCCTGGTTCGACGACGGTGCCGAGCTCAACGCCGACCTGTGGGCGACGCCGGAGGAGACCCGTGAGTCGATCCTCGAGCTGCACCGGGGCTCGGCGGCGCACGCCGACGCGACGGTCGCGGCTCTCGAACTGGACGCCCGCGGCGTGGTGCCCTGGTGGCGGCCGGAGAACCGCGAGGTCACCCTGCACCAGATCCTGGTGCACCTGATCGACGAGACCGCCCGGCACGCCGGGCACGCCGACATCCTGCGCGAGCTGATCGACGGCCGGGCCGGCAACGACGACGGGAATCTGCCCGGCGCCGGCGAGGTCGACTGGCCGGACTATCGCCGCCGGATCGAGGCCGCAGCCGTCGAGGCCGCCGCGCGGGACGACGGCTGACCGGCCCGACGACCCCGCCGGCACCTCAGACCCCTCGCCCGTCTTCACACCCCTGGCTATCGCTTCACACCCCTCGCTGCCGCTCCACACCCCCGGCTGCGCTTCACACCCCTCCCTACCGCCCCACACCCCTTGCTGCCGCTCCACACCCCCGGCTGCCGCTCCACACGCCGTGTGAGCGGTGTGAAGCGGCAGTTCGAGGTGTGAAGCAGCCCCGGGGCCAGCTCGAGCCAGCTCGGGCCTACCTCCGACCACCGGGCCGAGCCCGAGCCACGCCGGGCACCCGCCGCCCGAGCCGCGCCCGGTCGTACGATCGGCGCCGTGGCCGACACTCCGACGTACGCCTGGGACGGCGACCGCACCGCCATCCGGTTCCCCGATCCGGCGATCCGGGTGGTCGACGAGCGCTTCCGGGCGCTGACCGTGCACGCCGAGGTGGTGGAGCGGCTGTGGACCGGCGGCCGCTGGCTGGAGGGACCGGTCTGGTTCGGCGACGGCCGGTTCCTGCTGTTCTCCGACATCCCCAACAACCGGATGCTGCGCTGGAGCGAGGAGACCGGGGCGGTCTCGGAGTTCCGGGTGCCGTCCAACAACAGCAACGGCAACAGCCGTGACCGGCAGGGCCGGCTGATCACCTGCGAGCACCTGACCCGGCGGGTCACCCGGACCGAGCACGACGGCCGGATCACCGTCCTGCTGGACGGCTGGGACGGCAAGCCGCTGAACGCACCGAACGACCTGGTCGCCCACTCCGACGGCTCGATCTGGTTCACCGACCCCGGCTGGGGCATCGAGGGCAACTACGAGGGCGACAAGCGGGTCAAGGAACTGCCCCGCGACGTCTACCGGATCGACGCCGCCACCGGGCAGGCCGAGATCGTGATCAGCGGGATGGACCGGCCGAACGGGATCTGCTTCTCCCCCGACGAGACCCTGCTGTACGTGGTCGACATCGGTGAGATCCGGGTGTTCGACGTCGTCGACGGCCGGCCGGCGAACGGTCGGGTGTTCGTGGCCACCGACGGCTGGGGCTCGGACGGTATCCGCTGCGACGCCGACGGCAACGTCTGGTCCGCCGCCGGCAACGGCGGGCGCGATCTCGACGGCGTGCACTGCTATGCGCCGGACGGCACCCTGCTCGGCCAGATCCTGCTGCCGGAGACCTGCGCGAACCTGTGCTTCGGCGGGATCAAGAAGAACCGGCTGTTCATGACCGCCTCCCGCTCCCTCTACAGCGTGTACGTCGAGGCGCTCGGCGACCAGCGCCCCTGAGCCGGTCGAGCAGAGCCGGTCGAGCAGAGCCGGTCGAGCAGAGCCGGTCGAGCAGAGCCGGTCGAGCAGACCGTACGCCCGGTATCACGCCTGGCGAACGCGATGATCCGCGCGACACTCCGCGCGGTTGCCGGGCTGGCTGGGCCGACCTGCGTAGCGTTGGCGCCAGTTGTCTTGACGAGGAGCCCGACATGGTGAAGTTCTTGGCCGGCCTGCGCAGTATCGCGCTGCTGATCGCCCGCGTGGCGCTCGGCGGCATCCTGATCGCGCACGGCTACGACCGGTGGCAGGTGCGCCATGTGGCCAGCCAGATCGACTATCTCAACCAGTACGGCGTGCCCTACGCCGACTGGGCCGCGTGGGGCTCGATCGTGCTGGAACTGGTCGGCGGCATCTTCTTGGTGTTCGGCGCGCTGACCCCGCTGGTGGCGCTGGCCGTCGTCGCGCAGCAGGCCCTGATCATCGCCTACATCAGCTGGCGGCGCGGGCCGTGGCTGCTCGACCCGCAGAACACCTACGTCGGCGGCTACGAGTACAACGTGGCGCTCGGTTCGCTGGCCCTGCTGCTCGCGGTCTTCGGCGCCGGCGCGATCTCCATCGACCGGCTGTTCCGCCGCAAGAAGACGGTCGACGACGAGGACGAGGAACCGACCACACCCGGCCCGACCCGCGCCCCGGCACCGGGTGCGACCGGCACGACCACCACCATGCCGGCGGCCCGGCCGACGACGTACACCCCGCCGAGCGGCGGCGGCACCCCGAACGCGCCGAGCCAGTACAGCAACAGCGGCGCCCCCGCAGGTCGCTGACCGCAGCTTCGCTTCCGAACACCCCCGGCTCCGGCCGGGGGTGTTCTGCTTTCTCCGGCCCACGTACGCTTCACAGAAATGCCACAGGAAGGGCACAGCCATTCCTAGCCAGCTCATGGAACTGTGGGCCACATGACGACGTACGACCATCGCCCCGCACTCACCCGCGCCGACGGGACCCCGATCCGGGTGCTCGCCGTCGACGACGAGTCGAGCCTGACCGAGCTGTTGTCGATGGCGATGCGCTACGAGGGCTGGCAGGTGACCACCGCGGCCTCCGGGAGCGAGGCCGTCCGCGCCGCCCGCGAGGTCCGGCCCGATGCGATCGTGCTGGACATGATGCTCCCTGACTTCGACGGCCTCGAGGTGATGCGCCGGGTCCGCGCCGAGGATCCCGAGGTGCCGGTCATCTTCCTGACCGCGAAGGACGCCGTGGAGGACCGGATCGGCGGCCTGACCGCCGGCGGCGACGACTACGTCACCAAGCCGTTCAGCCTGGAGGAGGTCATCGCCCGGCTCCGGGCGCTGCTGCGGCGCAGCGGCGCCGGCGCGGCGAGGAACGACTCGCTGCTGGTCGTCGGCGACCTGTCCCTGGACGAGGACAGCCACGAGGTCACCCGGGGCGGCGACGAGATCAACCTGACCGCGACCGAGTTCGAGTTGCTCCGCTATCTGATGCGCAACCCGCGGCGGGTGCTCTCCAAGGCACAGATCCTCGACCGGGTCTGGAACTACGACTTCGGCGGCCAGGCGAACGTGGTCGAGCTCTACATCTCCTACCTGCGCAAGAAGATCGACGCCAACCGGGCGCCGATGATCCACACCATGCGCGGGGCGGGGTACGTCCTGCGTCCCGCGGGCTGATGTCTCGCGGCTCGCCCGCCCGGCCGTCCTTCGAGCCGCCCGCCGAACCGGAGGCGCCCGTCGCGTCTGCCGCGGTGATCGTGCCCGACGCGCGGCCTCAGGTCCCGACCGGTACGGCCGACGAGCAGTTCGCTGCGCCGGAACCATTGGGTCGCGGCACCCTCGGTCGCCAGCTGGTGTTGCGGGTCACCGCGTTGGTGGCTCTGGTCGCCGTGCTCTTGTGCTGCGCCACGGCACTGGCCACCCGGACGCTGCTGATCGGCCAGGTCGACGACCAGCTCGGCTCCGTGCTCGGCCGGTTCCGGAACCCGGGTGGTCCGGGCGGCGGACCCGGCGGTGGTCTCGGGCTCGCCGGTCAACCGATCGGCACCACGTTCGCCGCCTACGACGACTCCGGCAATCTGCTCACCAGCGGCGTGCTCGGCGAGCGCGGGAAGCGTACGCAGCTGTCCGACGACGCGTCCGCCGCGCTGCAAGCGGTGCCGATCGACCAGGACAACCACACCGTCACGGTGCCGGGGATGGGTCGCTATCGGGTCACGTCCTATCTGGCGACTTTCGAGTTCGGCGAGGCCTCGACGACCGGCAAACTCGTGGTCGGCGTGCCGCTGAAGGATCTGGACCGCACCATGATCCAGCTGATCGGGCTGGAGGTGGTGCTCTCCCTGATCGCCATCGGGGTGACCGTGTTCGCAGCGCGGACGCTGGTGGAGCGCAGCCTCCGGCCGCTGAACCGGGTGGCGGCGACCGCGCAACAGGTGTCGCAGCTGAAGCTCGACCGCGGTGAGGTGGCGTTGGCCGTCCGGGTGCCGCCCGAAGACACCGATCCCGCGTCGGAGGTGGGCCGGGTCGGCCAGGCGATCAATCACATGCTCAACAACGTCGAGGACGCGCTGACGGCCCGCCAGGCGAGCGAGTCGAAGGTGCGCCAGTTCGTCGCCGACGCCTCGCACGAGCTGCGCAACCCGCTGGCCGCGATCCGCGGCTATGCGGAGCTGACCCGGCGCAGCGGCGAGAACCTCCCTCCCGACGCCGCGTACGCCATCGGCCGGGTCGAGGCCGAGGCCGAGCGGATGTCGCGCCTGGTCGAGGACCTGCTGCTGCTGGCCCGGCTGGACTCCGGCCCGGCGATCGAGGTCACGCCGACCGACCTGACCGAGATCGCGTTGAACGCGGTCAGCGACGCCCGGGCCGCCGGCCCGGACCACGTCTGGTCGCTGTCGTTGCCGGACGAGCCGATCGAGGCGCTCGGCGATCGGCACCGGCTGCACCAGGTGGTCGCCAACCTGCTCGCCAACGCCCGGACCCACACCCCGCCCGGCACCCGGGTGGACACCGGGCTCGCGGTGGTCGACGGCGAGGCGGTGCTGACCGTGGCCGACAACGGCCCGGGCATCCCTCCGGGGGTGCGGGAGACCGTGTTCGAGCGGTTCACCCGGGCCGACACCAGCCGGGTCCGCGCCGCCGGCGGGGAGAAGGGCACCAGCACCGGACTCGGGCTGGCCATCGTCGCGGCCGTGGTGGAGGCGCACCAGGGTCGGGTGTCGGTGGAGAGCGAGCCCGGACGTACGCGGTTCTCGGTGGTGCTGCCGCTCGCCCCGACCACCGCGTAGCACCACGGGCGCAACTTCGCGCCGCGGATGAGGGTTCGCTCCATGTCTGCGCGGCGCAGACCCAGCTGGGTCGCGCGGAGTCCGGGGTGGTGCGCTCAACCGGCGCCGGCGAACTGCGTCCGGTACAGCTCGGCGTACCGGCCGCCGGCGGCCAGCAGGTCCTCGTGCCGGCCGTGCTCGACGATCCGGCCCGCCTCGACCACGACGATCTGGTCCGCCGACCGGATCGTGGAGAGCCGGTGCGCGATGACGATCGCCGTCCGTCCTTGGAGTGCCTCGCCGAGTGCCTGCTGCACCGCCGCCTCCGAGGTCGAGTCCAGGTGGGCGGTCGCCTCGTCGAGGATGACCACCCGTGGATGGGCCAACAGCAACCGCGCGATGGTGAGCCGCTGGCGCTCACCGCCCGACAACCGATAGCCACGCTCGCCGACCACGGTGTCCAGCCCGTCGGGCAGCTCCGTCACCAGCCGCTCCAGCCGGGCCCGCCGCAGCACCTCCCACAACTCGCCGTCGGAGGCGTCCGGCTTGGCCAGCAGCAGGTTCTCCCGGACGGACTCGTGGAACAGGTGCCCGTCCTGGGTGACCATGCCGAGGGTGTCGCGGATGGACACGGCGGACAGGTCGCGGACGTCGATCCCGCCGAGCCGGACCGCTCCGGCGTCCACGTCGTACAGCCGGGCCAGCAGCTGGGCGATCGTCGACTTGCCCGCCCCGGACGAGCCGACCAGCGCCACCATCTCCCCCGGAGCGGCGGTGAAGGACACGTCGTGGATCACCTCGACCCCACCGCGGGTGTCCAACAGCGCCACCTCCTCCAGCGAGGCCAGCGACACCTTGTCCGCCGACGGGTAGCCGAAGCGGACCCCGTCGAACTCGACCGCCACCGGTCCTGCCGGCACGGCCACCGCATCGGGCTTCTCGGTGATCAGCGGCTTCAGGTCGAGGATCTCGAAGACGCGCTCGAAGCTCACCAGGGCGGTCGCCACCTCGACCCGGGCGCTGGCCAGCCCGGTGAGCGGGGCGTACAACCGGGTGATCAGCAGAGCGAGCGAGACCACCGCACCGGCCGCCAGCGTGCCTTGCAGTGCGAACCAGCCGCCCAGGCCGTACACCAGCGCGAGCGCGAGCGCCGACACCAGCGTCAGGGCGGTCACGAAGATCATCTGGACCATCGCCGTCGACACCCCGATGTCGCGGACCCGGGTGGCCCGCGCCACGAACTCCGCCGACTCCCGCTCGGGGCGGGCGAACAGCTTCACCAGGGTGGCGCCGGGTGCGGAGAACCGTTCCGTCATCTGGGTGCTCATCACCGAGTTGTGGTTGGCCGCCTCGCGTTCCATCCGGGCGAGCCGGCGTCCCATCCGCCGGGCCGGGACCACGAAGACCGGTAGGAGCAGCAGCGCGAGCACGGTGATCTGCCAGGAGATGGCCAGCATCGCGATCAGCGCGAGCACCAGCGAGACCACGTTGCCGACCACTCCGGACAGGGTGTCGGAGAAGGCCCGCTGAGCGCCGATCACGTCGTTGTTGAGCCGGCTGACCAGCGCACCGGTCCGGGTCCGGGTGAAGAAGGCGATCGGCATCTTCTGTACGTGGTCGAACACGGCCCGCCGCAGGTCCAGGATCAGCGTCTCGCCGATCCGGGCCGACAGCCAGCGCGCGGCCAGTCCGGTGACGGCTTCCAGGACGGCGATCGCGGCGATCAGCAGGGCCAGCCGCAGCACGACCTCGAACGCGTCGCCGGACACGATGGCGTCGACCACCTGCCCGGCCAGCAAGGGAGTGGCCACCGCCAGCACCGCGCCGACGACACTGAGCGCGCAGAAGGCGATCAGCTGAGCGCGCAGCGGTCGCGCGAACGCCAGGATGCGGCGCAGCGTGGCCATCGAGAACGGGCGCTTCTCCTCGGCCGCGGTCATCGCGTGATAGAGACTGTTCCACGCCTGCATCTCCATGCTCATGGCCCGAGACGCTAGAACCTCGCGCTGACATGAGGTCAAGCCCAGCGCCATCGTGGTCGCTGAACCTGCGGACTCTGCCAGCCCACCGCCGACGCTGCGCGTCGCCGAGTGCAGGAGCGTTCGGTGAAACACGCCTTTCCGTTTCACCGAACGCGACGAACGAGGCGACCACAAGCGCAGCGGAGCGCGGAGTGAGGCTTGCCGAGCGCAGCAATCGAGCACGCTGCGCGGCGCCGAGTGCAGGAGCGTTCGGTGAAACACGCCTTTCCGTTTCACCGAATGCGACGAACGAGGCGACCACAAGC
>NZ_BAABAB010000022.1:0-34239 GCF_039537205.1 Microlunatus ginsengisoli
TCCGACGTGATCAACTCTGCGGCCGATCACGCCTGCGCACAGTCGGCCCGATGGCCGACGGAGGGGTTGAACCCGATGTCCCCCGATCGGTGGACGGTGACTCACCCGCCGAGGTCAGTGATCACGGAGCATGGAGATCAGCTCGGACTTCTTCGTGCCGGAATAGCCAGACAGACCGAGTTCGCGCGCCCGCTTGCGCAGGTCGGACACCGTCCAGTCGTCGTACGACCCCGCCGAGCCACCCTTGGCGGCCACGGACCAGGCATTGCTGGCTCCTCCGCTCGTACAGGCCGATCCTGCTTGCGCTTGCGGGATACCCGGCGCGGCAGCAGCCAATCGGCTACCCGCACTCAGCCGGACAGGCCACCGGCTCGGCCGAGGTGGAGGCGACCTGGACGGGAGGGGCGGGAACGCTCGGCACGACCGGCCCGGGCAGCCGGCGCCGGCTCGACAGCGCGACCACCGCGGCGCAGGCGGCGAACGTCGCGGCCCCACCGAACGAGGCAACCACACCGGACAGGTCGATCAGGAAGCCGGCGATCGCGGTCCCGATCGCGGCGCCGGTGGTGTTCGCCGAGCCCAGGAACGCCTGCGCCTCGTTCAGCCGGTGCAGCGGCGTCACCTGGTCGAGCAGCGCCTGCTGCATGACCAGGGTCGGAGCGACGGTCAGTCCGGTCAGGAAGAGCACCGGCAGCAGGACCCATAGCGTCGTCAGCTGCAGCCGGAGCAGCACCGAGATCAGCGCGAGGAAGACCGCGAACGCACCGAGCAGCACCGGCACCGCCTGCTGCTCCCGGAACGGCCAGGTCCGGCTGCCGTAGATCAGGCCGCCGAGCGCACTGCCGCCCGCGATCGCGGTGAACAAGACGCCGAGCCGTTGCGGGCCGCCCAGCAGTTCGGCCGCCGTTGCGGCCATCGAGGCGTCGAGCTGACCGAAGCCGATCGACAACGCGACCATGACCAGCAGGATCGACGCGACCCCGGGCACGGTCAGCGCGGTCCGCGCCTGCCCGTTCCGGCCCGTGGGAGCGGCCGGCGGCCGCTGAATCCTGCCGCCGGACAGAGCGGCGCTCGCCGCCGTCGCGCAGAAGAGCAGCCCGCCGACGGCCATACAGCCGGCCGTGACCAGCAGCGGGACGACGGGCGGGGTCAGCACCAGCAGTGCCGAGAGCAGCAGCGGCCCGCCGACGAACAGCAGCTCGACCGAGGTCGCGTCCAGCGCGAAGGCCACCCGGCGGTCGGCCGGGTCGGGGAAGATCACCCGCCACGCGGCCCGGAGAGCCGGGTTGGTCGGCGGGTAGGTCAGCCCGGCGACCGCGGCGAGCGCGACCAGTCCCGGGCCGGGGACCCCGCCGCGGGTGCACAGGGCGAGCACGACGATCAGCGCCGCACAGACCAACGACGTCGGGACCAGCACGCGGCGCTGGCCGACCCGGTCCATCGCGCGGCCCCACAGCGGCGAACCGACGGCGACACCGATCGCGTAGGCGCCGGTGACCAGCCCGGCCAGACCGTAGCTGCCCCGGCTCTGCTCGACCAGCAGCAGCATGCCCAGCGGACCGACCGAGATCGGCAGCCGCGCCAGGTTCGCGGCCAGGAACGGTCGCAGCGCCGGTCCGTGCCGGAGCAGCCGGACGTACGCACCGGCTCCGGTGCCGAGCGCAACGCTTGGCATGATGATGATCTTCCTCGTGATCGATGGGTGGACGTGACGGTGCTCAGCTGTCGACGGTCGTCTTCCGGGACATGATCACGAGCCCGACGACGGCGAGCAGCGCGAACAGTGCCGGGATCCAGAACACCTGCGGCAGGCCGAGCAGTGCGACCCCGACGCCGCCGGTGAGACCGCCCAATGCGGAGCTGACCGCGGTCGAGCTCATGAAGATCGCCGAGGCCGTCGCGACCGCGCTGGGCAGCAACCGCTGGGCGACGATGATGCCGAGGGCGGCGAACACGCCCCACACCCCGCCCATCAGGATCTGGCCGGCGAACATCCCCGCCGCGGATCCGGTCAGCGCGAAGCAGAGATTCGCCGCCACGCCGAAGCCGGCCCCGATCGCCATCAGCGGCAGATAACCGATCCGCCGGCCGACGATCACGCTGAACGGCATCAAGATCAGCTCGACCAGTGGCTGGATGCCGATCACCGCGCCGCTGACGGCCGGCGCCAGACGCAGCTGCTCGTTCATGTAGATCGGCAGGTAGGCGTACTTGATCGACTCGCCAGCATAGACCAGGACGTACAGACCGGTGAACGCGAGCAGCGGGAGCATCACCCGCAGCGCGGGCCGGCGACCCGGCACCGTCGCGATCGCGCCGGCCGCGGACCGGTCGGCCGACGGTGCGCTGAACGAGACCGGCGGCGCGCTCCGCAGGGCGCCCATCGGCAGGATCTGGGCCAGCGTGCAGACGGCGGTCGCCAGCAGCAACGCGCGTAGCCCGAACTGCGCGGCGAACCAGGCGCCGAGCACCGGGCCGACGACCCAGCCGGCGGTGAGAGCCATCCGCACGATCGCGACGACGCCCTCGTTGGCGGCGGCGGGCCGGCTGTCCAGCTCGTCGCGCAGGGCGGCGAACAGCTGCGAGCCGGCCGCGCCGGCGAAGCCGAGCACCAGCGCACTGATCACGAACGGCATCCAGAGCTGGGTGGAGAACGCGATACCGGCCCAGCCGAGGAAGCCGGCGACGGCGCACCAGCGGAAGAGCCCCAGCCGGCGTCCGGTGCGGTCGGAGCGCGATCCGATCAGGTAGCCGGCGACGGGCGCGGTCAGATTGGTCAGGTAGTACAGCCCGGCCATCGGCAGGGAGGCGCCGAGATCGGTCACCAGGAAGCGGGCGATCTGCGGTGCCGCCGCGGAGAATCCCAAGCCGGACAGGAACATCGCGACGGTCGCGCCGCGATAGAGGCGATGGCCGAGGACGAGCCGGGTGGCCGAGGTCCGCACCGCGGGCGGGGTCGCGACCGAGCTCACCGGCGTCCCGCCCCCTCTGTCGTCCGTCGGCCGAGTGCGTACGGCCGTACGCATCGAGCAGACGGAACTTTAACGAGTAAGTCAACAAGGGTCAAGCCCGTTGCGTACGCTCGTACATCATGCGTACGCTCGTACGTATGGCTGTGCACTACTTCGCCGGTGACCCCCGGACGAACCGGGAACGGATGCTCGCCGGCGATCTCTACATCGCCGACGACCCGGAGAACGGACGCCGCGCGCAACGGGCGCTCCAGCTGGCCGACGCCTACCACCGGGCCTCCGTCGACGACCCGGTCACCGCCCTGCCGCTGCTGGCGGAGCTGCTCGGCAGCATCGGCGAGGGTGCCTACGTCAAGCCGCCGCTGTTCGTCGACTACGGGGACCATCTGCACATCGGGGCACGGACGTTCGTCAACTACAACCTGACCGCGCTGGACGTCGCCGTGATCACCATCGGCGAGGACTGCCAGCTGGGGCCGAACGTCCAGCTGCTCACCCCGACCCATCCGATCGACCCGCAGCCGCGACGGGACAAGCTGGAGGCGGCGCTGCCGATCACCATCGGCGACAACGTCTGGCTCGGCGGCGGCGTGATCGTCTGCCCCGGAGTGACCATCGGCGAGAACAGCGTGATCGGCGCCGGTGCGGTCGTCACCCGCGACATCCCGGCCGACGTCGTCGCGGTCGGCAGCCCGGCGCGGGTGGTCCGCCGGATCGAGGCGTCGCAGCCGTGACCACGACGCGCACTCCGGCAAGCGTGATCCGTCGCTACGACCCCCACCGGCGCGACCGGATCATCGACGCCTGTCTGGACGTGATCGCCGAGGTCGGCGTGGTCGGCACCTCGCACCGGCGGGTCGCCGAGGCGGCGGACGTGCCGCTCGGCTCGATGACCTACCACTTCTCCGGCATGCACGAACTGCTGCACGAGGCCTTCGACCGCTTCGCCCACACCGTCAGCGACCAGTTCGAGCGGCGGATGGCCGGCGCCGACGACGAGCCGGCGGCAAAGGCCGCCCTCGCTCAGTCGATCATCGGCGACATCTTCAGCGACCAGCGCGACATGGTGCTCACCCACGAGCTCTACACCGCGGCGGCCCGCGACCCGTCGTTCCGCGACATCACCAACGCCTGGATGGGCCGCAGCCGGCGCGTGCTCGAGCAGCACTTCGATCCGGTCACCGCCCGGATCCTGGACGCCCTGATCGAGGGCCTCACCATCCATCGCGCACTCGACATCGGACCCCAGGACGACCGGATCGTCGACGACGCCATCGCGCGAGTCGTCACCGCCGCCGACCCGTCCGACTGGCGGGTGCCCGCAACCGACGTCCGGATGACACCGACCGAGCCAGGAGACACCCAGTGACCAGCGCCACCACGCCCGACCTCGCGGCGGAGCGCCGGGTGCGCTCCGCCGTCCTCGCGACGTACGCTGTCTTCATCGCCTCGGGATTCGCCTTCGCCAGCTGGGCCTCCCGGATCCCGCAGGTGCGCGACCGGCTCGAGCTCGCGCCGTCCCAGCTCGGTTTCGTCCTGCTCTCCGTCGCGGCCGGCTCGGTCATCGCGATGCCGTCGGCCGGCATGATCATCGGTCGCTTCGGTTCCCGGGCGACCGTCCGCGGGACGGCGCTGCTGGCCATGTCGGGACTGGCCGTGGTGGCGATCGGCTACCAGTGGGGGCTGGTGCCGGTGGTGATCGGGCTGTTCTTCGTCGGTCTGGGAATCGGCGCCTGGGACGTCGCGATGAACGTCCAGGGCGCGCTGGCCGAGCGGCACCTCGGCAAGGCGATCATGCCGAGGTTCCACGCCGGCTTCAGCGTCGGCACGGTGGCCGGAGCGCTGATCGGGGCCGGGATGGTCGCGCTGCACGTGAGTGTCACGGTCCATCTGTTCGTCGTCGCGGTGGTGATCGGCGTCGGGGTGCCGCTCGCGGTGCGCGGGTTCCTGCCGGACGAAGCGCCCGAGCCCCAGCCCGACCAGGAGCCACGCTCCCGGTTCGCCGCACTGCGGGCCTGGCGCGAGCCACGGACCCTGCTGATCGGTCTGTTCGTGCTGGCCTTCGCGTTCGCCGAGGGCACCGGCAACGACTGGATCAGCCTCGCCTTCATCGACGGCTACGGCACCAGCGCGGCGGTCGGCACCCTGGGCTTCGCCGCGTTCCTGACCGCGATGACGCTCAGTCGCTGGTTCGGCCCCGCGCTGCTGGACCGGTACGGCCGGGTGCCGGTGATCCGAACGCTCACGGTGATCTGCCTGGCCGGCGTCGTGCTGTTCGTGTTCGGGCCGAACCTGGCGGTCGCCTTCGTCGGCGTCCTGCTCTGGGGCGCCGGACTGGCCCTCGGCTTCCCGGTCGGGATGAGCGCCGGCGCCGACGACCCGGCGTTCGCCGCCCCGCGGGTGAGCGTGATCGCCTCGATCGGCTACTGGGCCTTCCTCTGCGGTCCCCCGATGATCGGATTCCTCGGCGATCACTACACCGTGCTCCGAGCCGTGCTCGCCGTGGCCGTCCTGCTCGGCGTAGCCGCCTTGATCACCGGGTCGATCCGGCCACTGCCAGGTGTCAGCGCACCCGCCGGAGAGGCGGACGGGCGGCCGGCCGAGCAGGCGTGATGCTCAGGCCCGGGGACGCCGGGCCGCGATCCCGATGATGCCGAGCGCGACCAGGGTGAGCGCCGCGCTGGCGACGAAGATGCCGCGCTGCCCCAGTGCGGTAAGGGAACCGATCGCGATGATCGGACCGGAGACGATGGCGCCGATCCGGCGGGTGTTGGTGTAGAGGCCGGTGGACAGTCCGGGCCGCGGGATCATCTGCTGGAACAGCGGCAGGCCGACGCCGGCGATGCCGGCGAAGCACCACGCGTTCAGCAGCTGCAGCCCGATCAGCAGGATCGGACCGGTGACCAGGGCCAGCCCGAGGTAGTACGCGATCCCGGCCAGACAGCCGGTCGCGATCAGCGCCAGCGGCGAGGACCGGTCGCTGAGGCGTCCGATCAGCAGCAGGGCCGGCACTTCGAGCGCAGCGGCGACGCCGAGCGCGGCCCCGGCCCAGACGACGGGCAGCCGCAGGGTCTCGGTGACGTAGACCGTCATGATCGTCATCGCGGTCGCATTGGTGGCCTGGAGCAGAACGAAGGCCGCCATGATCAGGACCACGCCGGTCCGCCCGACCGGCGACTCCTCCACCGGCGACTCCTCCACCGGCGGCGTGGCAGTGGACGGCTCGCCGCCGGCGGCTGTCGCAGCGGCGGCGGCACGAGTCGCCGCACTGCGTTGCGCGATCATGGCCGCGGTGGTCGCGATGTTGAGCACCGCAACGGCCGCAATGGCCAGCAGGACGGCTCGATCGCCGAACCAGCCGATGATCAAGGTCGCCAGCGGCGGCCCGGCGACCCAGGCGACCGACACGATCGCCCGGGTGTTGACGATGTCGGCCGTCCGTGCGCCGGAGTGGCGCAGGTGGGCGAACAGCAGCGAGCTACCGACGCCGGCGGGGCCGCCGAGCACCACCAGTGCGACGGTCGCCGCGGGCAGCGTGGTCGCGAGCGCCAGCGCACCGGCGAGCAGCAGCGTCAGCACGGCGCACACCGTCATCACGGTCAGGTAGCTGTGCCGGCGGTCGGCGTACCCGGGCAGCAGCAGCGAGGCAGCGAAACCGCTTACGTTGTAGAGCGCAAGCACCAAACCGACCTCGGCCGTGCTGGCTCCGTACAGGTTGGTCAGGATCAGCGCCAGCGCCGGACTGAGGAAGGCCAGCTGGAGTCCCCACAGCAGCGCCGACGACGGCACCAGCAGACGCGAGCCCGGCGTCGCCGTCCGGCCGGACGGATGACCTGGCCGGTCGACTCGCTCACTCCTCGGGAATCGCACGACCGAAGTTCTCCAGCGTGATCAGTTCCGGCTCCGGGCCGCCTCGCCGCCCGGTGTCCAGCGCGTCGACGGTGGCGAGCTCGGCGGCCGTCAGGTCGAAGTCGACCACGTCGAGATTCTCCGCGATCCGGGCCGGCTTCGTCGACTTCGGGATCACCGAGCGACCCTGCTGCAGCCCCCAGCGCAGCATCACCTGGGCCGGTGTCTTGCCGTGGGCGGCGGCGATCGCGCCGATCGTCGGATCCTGCAGGGTGCTGGAGTGGATGCCGTCGCGATAGAACGTGATGCCACCGATCGGCGACCATGCCTGCGTCAGGATGCCGCGTTCGGCGTGCAGCAGCTGCAGGTCACGCTGCTGAAAGTAGGGGTGCAGCTCGATCTGGTTCACCGCCGGGACCACCGAGACGTGGTCGAGCAGAGCGGTCAGGTGGGGCACCATGAAGTTGCTGACGCCGATCGCCCGCACCTTTCCGTCGGCGAGCAGGGTCTCCAGGCCACGATAGGCCTCCAGGGTGGAGGTGAAGTCCGACGGCAGCGGCTGGTGCAAGATCAGCAGGTCGATCCGGTCGACGCCGAGCTTCCGAGCGCTCTTGTCGAATGCGTGCAGGGCGGGCGCATAGCCGTAGTCGCTGATCCAGATCTTGGTCTCCAGGAACACCTCGTCCCGCTCCAGGCCCGATCCGGCGAGCGCCTCGCCGACCTGGCGCTCGTTGCCGTAGGACGCGGCCGTGTCGATGTGACGATAGCCGGCGTCCAGCGCCGCGGTGACGGCGTCGCGGGTCTCGTCGGGAGGGGTCTGGAACACTCCGAGACCGAGCGCCGGCAGGGTCACGTCGTTGTTGAGGGTGAGCACGGGCAGGTCGGCCACGGTCGGTCTCCTTCGTCGGTGATCAGCGCGCCTGGTGCTCGGCACGCCCGGTGTGTCGGCGGGCGGTGATCGGCCCGCTCGGCGGTCACGCGAGTGCGGACCGCACGGTCGGTCGTACGGCGTCAGTCGGGGACACCGCTTCGCTGTGTCTCGATCCGGTCGGCGGATCGCTCGGTCGGGTGCTGGGTGACGCTCCAGGCAGCGAGGAGGCGCAACTGATCCTCCGCCGGCGAGCCGACGTCCGCGGTGTAGGCGATCACGGTCAAGCCGTCCCCGGCCAGTTCCAACGCGGTGCCGGTCAGTTCGATCTCGCCCACCACCGCGCTGTGCAGCCGCTTGCGCGCGGTGCGATGCAGCCGCACGTGCTGCCGAGCCCACCGGGCGACGAACTCGTCGCTGCGGGTGGAGAGCTCCCCGACCAGGTCGCTCAGCGACGTGTCCCGGGGATCGCGGCCGGCGTGCACCCGCAGTGCGCCGACCAGATCGTCGGCGACCTTGTCCCACTCCACGAAGAACCCGCGGGAGTGCGGGTCCAGGAACAGATAGCGGGCCAGGTTCAGCGGCAGCCGATCGGGGTCCAAGACACCGCCGAACAGAGCTCGGGCTAGTTCGTTGGCGGCGAGGATGTCCATTCGCGCGGTGCGGACATAGGCGGGCACCGTCGTCATCCCGCTCAGGATCGAGCGGACCTCCGGCCTGAGCGTCGGCGTCGACGGACGACGGCGGAGCCGAGGTGGTGCCGCCGGGTGCCGGGCCAGGTCGATCAGGTGCTCCCGCTCGGCCTCGTCGAGCTGGAGGGCTCGGGCGAGTGCCTCGAGCACGGAGTCCGAGGCACCGCGGAGGCTGCCGCGCTCAATCCGGCTGTAGTAGTCGACGCTCATCCCGGCGAGCAGTGCCACCTCCTCCCGGCGCAGACCGGGCACGCGGCGCTGACCACCGTAGCTGGGCAGCCCGGCCTGCTCCGGGCTGAGCCGGGCCCGCCGGCTGACCAGGAAGTCCCGGACGTCCTTGCGATGATCCACACCCCCGACGCTAGACGGCCGAGTGGCCACGAAACAGGCCCTGACAGTGCGCGGTTCGCCGTCCCGGTTTCGGGGCATGATCGATCGAGCGGGGTGGCCGGACGTCCGATGGCGCCGTCCCGAACCCGAACCGATGAGCTGGGAAGGAATCTGTGGTGGAGCGGCGAGTTCTGGGCAGCAACGGACTGACTGTGTCGGAGATCGGTCTGGGCTGCATGAGCCTGACCGGCGCGTACGGCAACAGCGCAGACACCGCCCGCGAGGACGCGGTAGCCCTGATCCGGCACGCGGTGGACCAGGGCGTGACCTTCTTCGACACCGCCGAGGTGTACGGCCCGTTCAGCAACGAGGAGATCGTGGGTGAGGCGCTGGAGCCGGTCCGCGATCGAGTCGAGATCGCTACCAAGTTCGGCTTCGCCTTCGCCGAGAACGGGGTCGAGGGTGGCGGCGTGTGCAGCCGGCCGGACAGCATCCGGCGCGCCGTTGACAACTCCCTGCGCCGGCTGCGGACCGATCGGATCGACCTGTACTACCAGCACCGGGTCGACACCACGGTGCCGATCGAGGACGTCGCCGGGACCGTCGCCGAGCTGATCGAGGACGGCAAGGTGCTGCATTTCGGCCTGTCGGAGGCCGCGGCTGGGACGATTCGCCGCGCCCACGCGGTGCAGCCGGTGGCGGCCGTGCAGAGCGAGTACTCGATGTGGTGGCGAGACCGGGAGCGGGACGTGATCCCGGTGCTCGCCGAGCTCGGAATCGGAATGGTGCCCTACAGCCCACTGGGCAAGGGCTTCCTGACCGGCACCATCGATGCCCGCACCACGTTCGGGTCCACCGACATGCGGGCCCGGACGCCGCGGTTCCAGGGCGAGGCGCTGCAGGCGAACCTGGCCCTCGTGGATGTACTCACCCGGGTCTCTCGCGAGGTCGGGGCCACGCCCGCGCAGCTGGCGCTGGTCTGGTTGCTGCGTCAGCAGCCCTGGATCGTGCCGATCCCGGGAACCAAGCGGATCCAGCGGGTGGACGAGAACGTCGGGGCCGCCGGGGTCCGGCTGTCCGACGCGCAGCTCGCGGAGATCCGGGCCGCCGCTGACGAGATCGAGATCGTCGGCGCCCGCTATCCGGAGGAGAACGACCGGATGACGAACCTCGAGGCGCCGCTGCCGAGGCCATGAGCAACCGGCTCGGATGATCGGTGTGACCGCGGGCCTTGTGTTTACGCCGTAAACGCCTAGGTTGGGCTCATGGTCGACACGAAGAGGATCGCATTCCTGGTCGCCGCCGAGGGCATCGAGCGGGCGGAGCTCGTCGAGCCGTGGGCGGCGGTCGAGCAGGCCGGTCACGAGCCGGTCCTGCTCAGTCCGGACTCGGGCACGGTGCAGTTGTTCGAGCACCTCGACAAGGCGGACACCCGTCCGGTGGACACGGTCGTCGGCGATGCGCGGGTGGACGACTTCGACGCTCTCGTGCTGCCCGGCGGCGTCGCCAACCCCGATGCGCTGAGGCTCGACGGCGACGCGGTCGCGTTCGTCCGCCGGTTCGTGGAGTCGGGCAAGCCGGTGGCGGCGATCTGTCATGCGCCGTGGACCCTGGTCGAGGCGGACGTCCTCCGCGGCCGGCGGGTGACCTCGTGGCCCAGCGTGCAGACAGACATCCGCAACGCCGGCGCCGACTGGGTGGACGAGACGGTCGTCGTCGACGGCAACCTGATCACCAGCCGCAAGCCCGACGACATCCCGGCGTTCAACAACGCTCTGCTGGAGGCGGTCGACCACGGCTTGTCCAGCGCGGCCGCCGCTCGCTGAACTGCGAGAAACGGCGGTGCTAGCAAATCACTTGAACAGTCAAGCTTTGCGCTACACTGCGGGGATGAACCAGCAGACCACCGAACCTCGTTGGCTCGACGCCGACGAGCGCGAGGCCTGGCTGGGTCTACTCGGGGTCACCCTCCTGCTGCCGACGCTGCTGGATTCTCAACTCCAGCGCGACGCCGGCCTCACGACGTTCGATTACCTCGTGCTGGCCATGCTGTCGGAATCGCCCGAACGGACCCTCCAGCTCAAGACCCTCGCCCGCCTGTCCAACGGCTCGCTCTCCCGCTTGTCGCACACCGTGACCAGGCTCGAGAAGCGCGGCTGGATCCGGCGTGAGACGTCCCCGACCGACGGTCGCGCGACGATCGCCGTGCTCACCGACGAGGGGTACGGCAAGATCGTCGAGACCGCGCCCGGCCATGTCGATCTCGTCCGCCGGATGGTTTTCGACTCCCTCGACGCCGACGACGTGCCGCTGATCGGCCGGTCGATGTGGCGCATCCTGACCGCGATCGACCCCTCGTGGAGACCCGTCTCCGCCAGCTGATCGGCAGCCCGGTCGAGCCGCCCAGGTGAGCCTTGCTTTACTGGAATCATTCCAGAAAAGCTGATTGTCTGGTCCGTGGAACAGCACAGACCACACACGAAGGAGTCACCATGAGCGACACTCTGCAGGAGCCCGCCACCGAGCATGCGGCCCATCCCCCGTTCCAGGCATCCCGGCAGCTCGCCGATCATCTGCAGCAACTGCACGTCGACCTGATCGACCTGCACCTGCAGGGAAAGCAGGCCCACTGGAACGTGGTGGGGAAGAACTTCCGCGACCTGCACCTGCAGCTGGACGAGGTCGTCGACGCTGCCCGCGAGTTCTCCGACACGGTGGCGGAGCGGATGCGCGCCGTGTACGTCACACCCGACGGGCGTGCGGCGACCGTGGCAGCCGGGACGAGCCTCGCGCCGTTTCCGCCGGACGAGGTCGACACCGCCGAGACGGTGGACCTGATCACGGCGGCGTTGTACGCGACCGCGGCCACCGCCCGTCGCATCCATGACGACGTCGACGCGGAGGACCCCACGACCGCGGACATCCTGCACGCGATCCTCGAACGGCTCGAGCAACTGGCCTGGATGATCGATGCGGAGAACCGGATCGCCAACCGGAGCATCCCCCGCCCGATCCACGAGTGACCTTCGTTCGGACGGGCCGCCCCATCGGTCCCACCAGCAACTGAGCAGTCGAGCCCGGAACCTCTCAGGTTCCGGGCTCGTTGTCCGTCGTAGCGTATCTGTGTTCGCACGCGGGAGCCAGATCCGTGAATCGGTTAAGTACTAACATTCGACCCGAATTTCGACGCAGCCGGCGGGATTCTCGTGCTGCTCGAGCCGGGTAACACGTACGCAACGATCTGGCTACGGATTTTCCGAGTCGCGTTGACTCTGAAGCGGTTAAGTGCTTAGGTCAGTGCTGCGACTTGCTGAGAGCGAGGGGGCTCGATGATCAAGACAACCGTTCCGGCGGGTGTCTGTTCGACGGCCCGCTCGATCGAGGTGGGACTGATCGTCACGAACACGACGCCGACTCCGCTGACGCGCGGATCCCGATCCACGTCGACCCACCGGTCGACCACGTGACGATCGACGGGCCGATCGGCCCCGTTCCAGCTCCTCTCCGCCGAGCCGCCTGACACGGAAGTTCGGGCCGATGCCGCGGGCCAGGGGCGAGCGGCGGGCGCACCACGAAGACAGTGACTCAGGCCACGACGGGCGCCGCTCGTCGACCAGCTCTCGAGGAAAGGGAAGTATGAACGACACGCACGACCAGGGGCCATCGCCGGAGATGGCCGACCGAGGGATGGCGGATGGGGGCGCCGGCTGGCGGTCCTGGAACCCCAGCCGTCGCCGGTTCCTCACGTTGACCGGCCTCGCCGTCGGCGGGACCGTCATCGGCGTCAGTGCCGCGGGTTGTGGCACCGCGCAGACGGGCAGCAGCTCGGGCAATGCCAGCTCCAGCGGTCGCGCCGGGGCCTCGGGCGAGACTCTCTTCGTCGCCGGCTTCCAGTGGAACCCGCCGAAGAGCTTCAACCCGCTCGCGGCGTCTCCCGACTGGCCGACGGCCGGTGGTCAGAGCCAGTTCATCTACGAGAGCCTGCTGCGCTTCAACCTGCTCGACGGGTCGCTCCAGCCCGGCCTCGGCAAGTCGGTGGAGTCCACCGACAAGACCACGCTGACCGTTCCGCTGCAGGACGGCACCAAGTGGCAGGACGGCTCGGACCTGACCGCCGACGACGTGGTCTTCACCTTCGAGCTCGGCAAGACCGCGAGCGTGAACTTCTCCACCGTCTGGCAGTACATCGACTCGGTCACCGCGACCGATCCGAAGACGGTCACCTTCAAGCTCAAGACCAGCCCGTACAACCCGAACATGGTCAAGAACTACATCGCTACCGTGCTGATCGTGCCCAAGGCGGTCTTCAGCAAGATCTCGCCGGACAAGATCCCCGCCGAGACCAACCTGCAGCCGATCGGCTCCGGGCCGTACAAGCTGGACAAGTACGACCAGACCCAGGTCAACCTGACCCGGTACGACGACTACTGGGGCAAGAGCGTCTTCGGCACGGCGGCGCCGGCCACCATCAACCACCCGATCTTCAAGAGCAACAACGACGGTGACGTGAAGCTGGAGAGCGGCGAGATCGACGCCAGCCAGCAGTTCACCGCCCAGATCTGGAAGATGTGGGAGGCGGGCAAGCCGGTCTCGACCTGGATGAAGGAGAAGCCGTACCATCTGCCCGGCAACCTGCCGCTGCTGATCTTCAACCTGAACACGAAGGGCCTGGACAACGTCAAGGTCCGGCAGGCGATCGCGTACGCCATCAACTACCCGAACATCGCCACCACGGCCATGTCGGACTACTCCGAGCCGGCCAACGCCAGCCTGATCGTGCCGACCGGCTACGAGGAGAAGTACTACGACGCCGATGCCGTGAAGGCGGATGGCTGGACGTACGACAAGGACAAGGCCATCTCCATCCTGGAGGACGACCTCAAGGCCAAGAAGGGCTCCGACGGCATCTACGTGCTGCCCGACGGCACCAAGCTCGGCGGCTGGAAGCTCGTCACCCCGACCGGCTGGACCGACTGGAACACCGCTTGCCAGATCGTGGCCAAGTCCGCCCAGGACGTCGGTATCGGCATCACCACCGAGTTCCCGCAGTTCGCGCAGATGTTCAGCAACCTGCAGAACGGCAACTTCGACCTGGCGATGTACTCCTACACCGGTGTCAACCCGGCCAGCCCGTGGATCCGCTTCCGCGACGCGATGGACGACCGGGGCGTCCCGGCGGTCGGCAAGACGGCCTTCTGGAACTACAACCGGTTCTCCAACGCCAAGGTCGCCGAGCAGCTCGACAAGGCCGCGGCCGCGACGAACGACGACGACGCGAAGGCGGCGTACGCGGTGCTCGACCAGATCTATCGGGAGAACATCCCGGTCGTGCCGTTGATGTATCGCCCGCTGGAGTTCTACGAGTTCAACGCCAGCAACTGGACGAACTTCCCGACCAAGGAGAACCCGTACGCTCCGCCGATGTGGCAGGGCGCCGGCATCTCCTGGATCTTCAAGATCAAGAAGGTCGGCAGCTGACCGCTGCGGTTCCTCCGGTACGTCGGTCGTGCGCCTGCCTCGTCGTGTTGCGACGGGGCAGGTGCCGGCCCGACGGCGCAGCATTACTCTCTTCCTGACGGCACGACGCAAAGGAGCGTGAGGACCACCCATGGGTTTGGCACGTTATCTCGGTCGCAAGCTCGTGTGGACCATCGTGGTCTTCTTCGTGGCTCTGCTGCTCAACTTCTACTTGCCCCGGCTGATACCGGGAAACCCGGTGGACGTGCTCGTCGGCCAGCTGGCCCGGGGCGGCGGCGCCTCCGGCGAGGCGCTCGAACAGGTCCACGCCCATTACATGGCCGAATTCGGCCTCGACAAGCCCGTCTGGCAGCAGTTCCTCATCTATGTCAACCACATCCTGCACGGCAATCTCGGCACGTCGTTCGGGCAGTATCCGGCTTCGGTGAACTCGCTGATCGCCCAGGCGCTGCCCTGGAGCCTCGCGTTGATGGTCCCCGCGGTGCTGATCGGCTGGGTGGTCGGCAACGTCCTCGGCGCCGTGGCCGCGTTCCGAGGCGGCTGGGTGGACCGCGGCGCCTTCGTCGGCTCGCTGTTCTTCTCCAGCGTCCCGCCGTTCGCGCTGGGCATCATCTTGTTGTTCCTGATCGCGGTGAAGATCGGCATCCTGCCGATCGGCGGCGCGTACTCGTTCGGCATGAGCCCCGGCTTGAATGCCACGTTCTTCGGCGATGCGATCACGTATTGGTGGTTACCCTTCTGGTCCGTCGTGCTGGTGTTCATCGGTGGCCAGGCCGTGGGCATGCGGTCGATGGCCATCTACGAGCTGGGCTCGGACTACGTGAACTACAACCGTGGTCTCGGGGTCAAAGAGGGCTACACCGTCAACTACATCTTCCGCAACGCGATGCTGCCGCAGATCACCGGACTGGCGCTGGCCATCGCGGGCATCATCGCCGGCTCGCTGATCACCGAGCTGGTGTTCTCCTACCCCGGCCTCGGCACCTTGCTGTTCACCGCCATCGGTTCGAGCGACTACCCCGTGATCCAGGGCATCACCCTGCTGATCACGCTGGCGGTCGTGATCACGAACTTCGCGGTCGACGTTCTGACCGGCTTCATCGATCCTCGGATTCGGGCTTCACAGTCAGGAGAGCGCTGATGAGTCTGCGTAGCATGAGCCCCCGGTTCTGGGTAGCCGTCGGCATCGTCGGCTTCGTCCTGCTGTTCGGCATCTTCGGGCCGTTCCTGGTGGGAGCCAAGCCCACCGACACCATCGGCGGCCTGTACGACGCGCCCCACGGCTTCGGTGACCTGATCCTGGGCACCGACAATCAGGGCCAGAGTGTCATCGTCAACCTCGCCTACGGCACCCGGACCTCGCTGATCGTCGGGTTCATCGCCGGCGTGATCGGCACCGTGATCGGTCTGGTCGTCGGACTCGTGGCCGGCTACAGCGGCGGCCTGCTGGACGACATTCTGAGCGCGATCGTCAACGTCGGTCTCGCGATCCCGGTCATCGTTGTCGTCATCCTGGTGTCGACCTCGCTGCCCAAGCGGAACCTCTACACTCTCGCGCTGGTGATCGGCTTCACCGCCTGGTTCTGGCTGGCCCGGGCCGTCCGGGCGCAGACCACCAGCGTCCGCACCCGTGAGCACATCGACGTCGCCAAGCTGTCCGGTGCCGGCTTCTGGTCGATCCTGCTGCGCGACATCCTCCCCTACCTGCTGTCGTACGTCGTGATGGCGGCCATCCTGCAGATCTCCGGCGCCATCTTGTTCGAGTCGACGCTGAGCATGCTCGGCCTGGGCCCGTCGAATGCGACCAGCCTCGGCACGATGCTCTACTGGGCCATCCAGTGGGGCTCGATCCGGACCGGCGCGTGGTGGGCCTTCTTCCCGCCGACGATCATGCTGACGCTGATCGTCTTCGGCCTGCTGCTGCTCCAGTCCAGCCTCAACGAGGTCTTCAACCCGCGGCTCCGCCGGGGTCGGGCGGCCCGCAAGAAGGCCGAGACCGAGGGCAAGACCGGCGTCGAGGTCGATCAGCCGATCGATCTGGGCGAGCCGGAGGTGGTCGGCGCGGCCGGACTGCTCGAAACCCCTGTGTCTGCCCACGAGGAGCACCGCTGACATGGCCAACCTCGTCAACGCCGAGAACATCCGCGGCGTCTACTACACCGGCGCCAAGGACGTGGTCGCCGTCAACGACGTCACCATCAAGATCAACGAGGGTGAGGTGCTGGGCCTGGCCGGCGAGTCCGGCAGCGGCAAGACCACCCTCGGCTCGATCATCTCGCTGATCGCGCGGCCGCCACTGCACGTCGAGCACGGCACGCTCGAGATCGACGGCAAGGTCCAACAGCTGGGCGAGTACGACAAGATTCCCCGCTCCTGGCGCGGCGCGGTCGTCTCCATGCTCCCGCAGGGCGCGATGAACTCCATCAGCCCGACCAAGCGGGTCCGCCAGCTCGTCTACGACGTGATGCGATCGCACGATCGCAAGATCAGCAAGGACGAGGCGATGGAGCGGGCGCGGGACCGGATCACGATGCTGGGCCTGCCGCCCCGAGTGCTGGACGCGTACCCGCACCAGTTGTCCGGCGGCATGAAGCAGCGCACGGTGACGATCATCAGCACGCTGCTGAACCCGCGGCTGCTGGTGGCCGACGAACCGACCTCGGCCCTCGACGTCAGCTCCCAGAAGGTGCTGATCGAGATGCTGAAGGACATGCTCGACCGGCGCATCATGGCCGGCGTCATCTTCATCACCCACGACCTGCCCGTGCTCAGCACGGTGGCCACCCATATCGCGGTGATGTATCAGGGACGGGTGGTCGAGAAGGGCCCGACCGACGTCATCGTGAACGACCCGCATCACCCGTACACCCGGGCACTGATGTCCTCGGTGCTCGTCCCGGAACCCAAGTACTCCAACATCAGGATCGAGGGCATGCGTGACTTCGACCGTTCCGAGTTCGAGGCGCCGGCGGTGATCCACTCATGAGCCAGGACACCACGAACGACGCCCTGGACAACGACGCGATCTTCACCGCCGAGCACGTCAGCAAGACCTTCGGCTCCGGCCGGCACAAGGTCGAGGCCGTCAAGGACGTCTCGTTCACCCTGCCGAAGGGCAGCATCACCACGATCGTCGGCGAGAGTGGGTCGGGCAAGTCCACGATCGCGCGGATGGTGCTCGGCCTGCTGCCGATCACGTCCGGGACGTTCACCTTCCAGGGCAAGGACGTCACCAACGCCAAGGGCAGCGCGCGGGCGGCGTACTACCGCGACGTCCAGGCCGTCTTCCAGGACCCGTTCTCCGCGTTCAACCAGTTCTTCACCGTCAAGGATCTGCTCAACCGGTCGATGAAGCTGGTCGGCAGCCAGGTCGGGAAGCAGCGGATGGAGGAGGCGCTCGGCCACGTCGGGATGGACCTCACCGCGCTGGACCGCTACCCCCACCAGATGTCCGGCGGCCAGCGCCAGCGGGTGATGATCGCCCGGGCGCTGATGATGCAACCGACCATGCTGGTGGCCGACGAGGCCACCTCGATGCTGGACGCCTCCCTCAGGGTCAATGTGCTGAACGTGCTCAAGGATCTGCGCGAGACGCTCGGCATGACCGTGCTCTTCATCACCCACGACATCGGGCAGGCCTGCTATCTCGCCGACCAGGTGCTGGTGATGGAGCACGGCGTGATGGTCGAGCAGGGCCGGACCGACGAGGTGATCTTCCACCCGCAGCACGAGTACACCCAGAAGTTGCTGGCCGACGTACCCAAGCTGCACGACGTCGAGCTGAGCTGAGCCGGCGCCGCCTCGCTGCCCGCGAAAGGACTTCCGACACCGAGCCTTAAGCGCTTCACTTTCGGCCCCGCTCCTTTCCGCTCGCTGTGAGGATCGCCTGCTCAGTCGGGCGGCGCGCCGGATCACCAGCCGGGCGCGCGGCCCGCATCCTCGGCGCGAGCGCGGTCGAAAAACCACCTACGTCTCTCGAAGCTGGAGGCATTCTCACCATGGTCACTCCCAACTGAAGCGCTTAATTGACGCCGATGAACTCGTTTCCCTACCATCGACCCATGTCGCGCGACCGAAGCGCTGGGTGAGGCGGTGAAGAGCCCAGCCCCGCGGCCCGACGATCGCGCCGTACCGCCGCAGCGTCTGACGATCAAGGACATCGCCGCCCGCGCCGGTGTGTCGATCGGCTCGGTCTCGTACGCACTGAACGGGCGGCCGGGGGTCTCCGAGGCGACCCGGCTCCGGGTCTTGACGGTGGCCGAGGAGCTCGGCTGGGTGCCCGACAACGCGGCCCGCCGGCTGGCCGGCGCGCAGACCGACACCGTCGGGCTGGTGCTGCCGCAGGGCACGGCGAAGTCGCTCGGCGTCGCTCCGTGGTTCATGGAGTTCATCGGCGGGGTCGCGACCGTGCTGGCCGAAGCGGGCTACGGCATGATGATGCAGGTCGTCGCGGGCCTCGATGCCGAGCTCGACGTCTATCGGAAGTGGTCCCGCGGCCGGCTGGTGGACGGCGTGATCCTGGTCGACCTTCGCGCCGACGACCCGCGGATCGAGGCGGTCCGCACGCTCGGCCTTCCGGCCGTGGTCGCCGGACCGCCCGAGGTCGCCGACGGTCTGACCTGCGTCTGGACCAACGACGGCGCCGCCGCCCAGGAGGCGGTCCGCTATCTGGCCGCTCTCGGCCATCGCGACATCGCCCGAGTGAGCGGGCCGGCCGACATCGTGCACGTCAAGATCCGGCAGCGAGCTACCGAGGAGACGGCGGCGGAACTGGGGCTGCGGATCCGCACCTGGCACACCGACTACTCGGTGGAGTCCGGGCGGCGCGCCACCCGCGAGATCCTGCTCTCGACGCCTCGACCGACCGCGATCCTCTACGACGACGATCTCGGCGCCGTCACCGGCCTGGCGGTGGCCCGCGAGTTGAACTTCCGGGTGCCCGAGGACGTCAGCCTGCTCGCCTGGGACGACTCCAACCTGTGCCAGACGACGTTCCCGCCTCTGTCGGCGATGAGCCACGACGTGCTCGGCTACGGGGCACACCTGACCCGCCGCCTGCTCGAGGTGCTCGCCGGGGCGCCGCCGGCCTCGCACGAGGACGTCACCCCACGGATCACCCCGCGAGCGAGCACGGCTCCACCCAGTTAGTTTGCTCCGCTCGGCAAGCCTCGCTCCCGCGCTCCACTGCGCCTCTGGTCGACTCGTTCGTCACGTTTCGTGATGGAACGATAAAGCGTCCATCGCGAAACCCTCCTGCACTCGCCGACGCGCAGCGTCGGTGCTGGTCATCCACGTGGCCTGAGCCTGTCGAAGGGCCCGCTCTACCAGCGGGAGTGGACTGAGGCGCGGAGGCGGCGGTCGTAGAGGTCGGCGAGAGCGCTCTGCAGGCCCGGGCTCAGCGCCGGCAGGGAGCCAGCGGCGGCGTTGGAGCGGACCTGACGGGGCGAGCGCGCGCCCGGGATGACGGTGCTGACACCTGGCTGCGAGACGATCCAGGCCAGCGCGACCTGGGCCGGCGTGACCTCCGCGCCGTACTCCTCCTCGACCAGCTCGGTGAACTCCGCCGCGGCCGCGAGCCCGGTCTCGTAGTCGACGCCGGCGAAGGTCTCGCCGGCGTCGAAGGCCTCGCCGTGCCGGTTGTACGTCCGGTGGTCGTTCGGCGCGAAGGTGGTCTCGCGGGTGTAGCGGCCGCTGAGCAGCCCGCTGGCCAGCGGCACCCGGGCGATGATCCCCACGCCTGCTCGCTCCGCCGCGGGGAGGACGTACTCCAGCGGCTTGGTGCGGAACACGTTGAGGATGATCTGGACGGTCGCGGTGCCGCGCCGCGAGATGGCCGTCAGCGCCTGGTCGCAGGTCTCGACGCTGACCCCGTAGTTCGCGATCGCGCCGTCGGACACGAGGGTGTCCAGGGCGTCGTACACGGCATCGCTGGAGAAGACCGCCGTCGGCGGGCAGTGCAACTGGACGAGATCGAGCTGATCGACGGCGAGGTTGCGGCGGGACCGGTCGGTCCAGGCGCGGAAGTTCTCCAGCACGTAATTGTCGGGCAGCTGCTCCATCCGGCGCCCCATCTTCGTGGCGACCGTGATCACCAGGTCGGGGTTGTCCGCCAGGAACCGGCCGATCAGCTGCTCGCTGCGCCCGTCGCCGTACACGTCGGCGGTGTCGAAGAACGTGACCCCTGCCTCCGCGGCGGTCTCCAGCACCGCCAGCGCCTGTCGATCGTCCACCGCGCCCCAGTCGGCGCCGAGCTGCCAGGTGCCGAGACCGATCACCGAGACCGGGCGTTCCGTCCGGCCGAGTACGCGTTCCTCCATGGGAGAAACCCTAGATGCCGCCCCGGAACGGCCTCGCCCACCCGCCAGCCCCAGCCCCAGCCCCAGCCCCAGCCCCGGCCCCGGCCCCAGCCCCGGAAAGTGTGCGCGTCTTGCAGCGACACGCCGACCGGACCTGCGAGTTCTGCACACTTTCGCGAGGACGCGGGCCGCGCCGCACGCCGCAGGCTGGGGTTGACAGGGGTGAGGGGTACGACAGCGGCGATGGGCGCGAAATCGGGCGGTCAGGGCGTGAGCAGGGCGTCGACGAAGACCTCGGGGTCGAACGGGGCGAGATCGTCCACGCCCTCGCCGAGACCGACCAGCTTGACCGGGACGCCGAGCTCGCGCTGGACCTGCACCACGATGCCGCCGCGGGCCGAACCGTCCAGCTTCGTCAGCACGATCCCGGTGATCTGGACGACATCGGCGAAGATCCGGGCCTGGACCAGGCCGTTCTGGCCGGTGGTGGCGTCGAGTACCAGCAGCACCTCCCCGACCGGGGCCTGCCGCTCCATCACCCGCTTCACCTTGCCGAGCTCGTCCATCAGCCCGGTCTTGGTGTGCAGCCGGCCCGCGGTGTCGACCAGCACCACGTCGACCTCCTGCTCGATGCCGGCCCGCACCGCCTCGTACGCCACGCTCGCCGGATCCGCACCCTCGGAGCCGCGGACGGTGGGCACGCCCACCCGGGAGCCCCAGGTCTCCAGCTGGTCTGCCGCGGCCGCCCGGAAGGTGTCCGCCGCCCCGAGCAGGACGTCCTTGTCTTCGGCGACCAGCACCCGGGCCAGCTTGCCGACCGTGGTCGTCTTGCCGGTCCCGTTCACCCCGACCACCATGATCACCGCCGGTTTGTCGGTCCGGGTGTCGTCGAGCGAGCGGTCCATGGTCGGATCGACCAGTTTCAGCAGCTCCTGGCGCAGGATCGCCCTGGCCGCGGCGGGATCGGCGATCGCGTCCACGCGGATCCGGCTGCGGAGCGCCTCCACCAGCTCGGTGGTCGGGTCGACGCCGAGGTCGGACTGGATCAGCACCGCCTCGAAGTCGTCCCACGTCTCCTCGTCGATCTTGTCGCGGGAGATCAGCATCAGCAGCCCGCGGCTGAGCGCGCCGGTGGAGCCGGCCAGCCGGCGGCGGAGCCGGGCCATCCGCGACTGCGGCGGCTCCGGTGCCTCGGGCCGCCGGTCCGGCTCGAGCAGCTCCGCCTCGACGATCTCGGGCTCGGCGGAGACCGCCGGCTCGGCGACATCGACAGAGACCCCGGCGTCGTCACCCGCGTCCTGGGCGGGCTCGGTCGGGACCGGCGGGGTGGGCCCCTCCTCCAACTGCCCGGTCCGGCGCCCGGCGAGGATGCGGCGCTGCCGGACGGCGACGAGGCCGGTGATGACGAAGGCAGCCAGGATCAGGCCGCCCACGACGAGCCAGATGGTCGTGGGATTCACCGGCACATCTTAATGGTGCCGGGGCGGACGTACGTGGGTCAGCGAGTGAGGCTGGACTCGACCATCCGGACGAACTTCTTCGGCGGCTTCGCCTCGCCGTTCAGGTGCTTCGCCGCGCGGGTCATCTGCTGCGTCAGTTTCGGGGCGCGGTCGCCGCCGCGTCCTTCCATCCCGACCAGGACGAGCCCGGCGACGACGCCGGCGACGACGAGAACGGCGATCATGGTGATCAGGATGACCGTCACAGGTGAGGCCTTTCGTGCGGTGCAGTCCGTGACTGCGTGTGGTACCGAGCGGGGAAGGCGCCGACCCGTCGTGCGGCCGCGGCCTGCCACCGCAGGTCGAGCCGGCTCCTTCAGGTTATGCGTGCCGGCTCCGCGCGACCGGCAGCTGGACGGTCCGGACGGGCGTCGATTTGGTCACGATCGGCCGGCTCGCCATCAACCTCTGCGGTCGGGAAGGCTCCCCCGCCGCCTCGCACCGGGCAGGTCCGGCACGACGCTTCGGGCACCCGGGATTGCCGTTCGTGACCATTTTCCCTTGCCGGATCGGTGAGGCGCCGTCTGGATCGGGGTTGTCGGTCGGCACTGATAGAACTGGACGCGCCGGGTTGCCGGTCCGTGTCCGCTCGTCGAGGAGTCCATCACATGACGTCGTTCCCACCGGATTTCGTCTGGGGAGCAGCCACCGCCTCGTATCAGATCGAGGGCGCGGTGGCCGAGGACGGCCGCCACCCCAGCATCTGGGACACCTTCGCCCACACCGCGGGCGCGATCCTCGACGGGACCACCGGCGACGTGGCGTGCGACCACTACCACCGCTTCGCCGAGGACATCGCGATCCTGGCCGACCTCGGCCTGACGGCGTACCGGTTCTCGATCGGCTGGCCGCGGGTGCTGCCGGACGGGGCCGGCGCGGTGAACCAGCCGGGCCTGGACTTCTACCGCCGGATCGCGGAAACCTGCCTCGAGCACGGCGTGACACCGTGGGCGACGCTGTATCACTGGGATTTGCCGCAACCGCTCGAGGACGCCGGCGGCTGGCTGAGCCGCGACACGGCCGGACGATTCGCCGACTATGCGGCGACGACGGCGAGCGCGCTGGGTGATGTCGTCAGCCACTGGATCACCCTCAACGAGCCGTGGTGCTCAGCCTTCCTGGGCTATGCCGCCGGTGTGCACGCGCCGGGCAAGTCGCTGGGGGTGGAGGCGGCGAAGGCCGCGCACCATCTGCTGCTGGGGCACGGCGAGGCGGTGCAGGCGCTGCGCGCGGCGGACGCCGAGGCGACGGTCGGCATCACGGTGAACCTGTACTCCATCCGGGCGGCGACCGACTCCGCCGCCGATCGCGAGGCCGCCCGGCGGGCCGACGCCCAGGGCAACCGGCTGTTCCTCGACCCGGTCCTGCTCGGCCGCTACCCCGAGGACGCGATCGCCGACCTCGGGCTGCAGGACTGGTTCGCTGAGCACAGCGCCGACCTCCCGGTGATCTCGGCGCCGATCGACTTCATGGGGATCAACTACTACAGCCGGCAGACCTTCGCCGCACCGGCGGACGGAGTCTTCGGCACGCCCGGCGTGGTGAGCGCCGCACCGGGCAGCGAGAACCTGCAGCTGGTCGACACCGGCGCGCCGACGACGGCGATGGGCTGGGAGGTGCACCCGGACGGGCTGGTCGACGTGGTCGAGATGGTGCACCAGCGGGCACCCGGCCTGCCGGTCTACATCACCGAGAACGGCGCAGCGTACGAGGACGTGGTCGGGCCGGACGGGACGGTCGACGACTCGGAGCGACGGCTCTACTACGAGCTGCACGTGGACGCGTGCCGGCTGGCGATCGAGCGCGGGATGGCGCTGAAGGGGTATTTCGCCTGGTCGCTGCTGGACAACTTCGAGTGGGCGTTCGGCTTCAGCCGCCGCTTCGGCATCGTCTACGTCGACTACGACACCCAGCAGCGGATCGTGAAGAACAGCGGGCTGTGGTTCAAGGAGTTCCTCGCCTCCTGAGCCCCGGACCGCCGCTCCCCTCCCCGGCTCGACCTCGCTCATCCAAACGCGACCTCGCTCACCGGCGCCGGCGAGCGACGTCGCAGTTCAACGCGCGAAGTGGTTACCGGCTCCCGAGCTCAACGCGCGAGGTGAGCGGAGCGGACTCGTCGGGCTTGACTTGATCGCCGGCCTCAGGACGCACGGCCGCCGATTCCGTCGGGGAGGCCGCAGCGATCCGCGCGGGCGAATGCACGCAGGATTCGATCCCTGACGAGCGCTGGATATCGGAGATCGTCCCAGGTCCACCGGACGACCTGCCAGCCGTGATCGCGCAGCGCGTCCTCGCGCAACTTTTCGGCGTATACCACCTCCTCGACCCGCTGGCCTGGGCGAAGCAAGCGGCCGTACTTCACCTTGCCATCGAACTCACCCACCGTGCCGTGCTCCTCCCAGCCGAGATCGCAACGCGCGAGCAACCGGCCGAACTCGTCGCGCACCTCGTACTGCGGGGTGGGGGTCGGCAGTCCGACCTGAGCGAAGTCGACGCGGCTCCGACTCGCCGACGCTCTCGCTCCGGTGGTCGGCAAAGCCGCACGTTCGACGCGCCCGCCGGACTCCGGGCCAGCGGACCATCGACGCCAGACCCATGTCGAGAAGGTCGGGTGACAAACCGGCCGCGAGCGCGCGGTCGGCGACTGCGACGGCATGGCGGAACGGCAGGGAACGCGCCAGGTCGAGCACCGTACGCGCGGCAGTAGTGACCGCGAAGCCGTCGATCAGCTCGGTGTCGCCGGCGGTCAACGGCGCGACGTGGAGGTGGACGAGCCGCCGCCGCTGCCCTCCCGTCGATCGAGACCGAGTGACATGGACCTGCTGAAGTCCGGGTCGCCATACGGGGAGGTCGTGCAGGACGGCGGCGGAGCTGTGGCTGAGCACCACGGCCGGGTCGAGTTGCGGGATGGTAGCGGCAATCAGCCGCCGATGTCGGTCCTCCTTGGCGGCCTCGGCGGGCAACGGGACCGCGTAGGCGCCGCGGCGAACTCGCTCGAGCTGCTCGGCCTGCAGCAGACGCTCGATGTCCCAGCGTTCGAAGCCGAGAAGGTTCAGCTGACTCGTGGACTGGATCTCCTCCATACCTACACAATGCGGAGATCAGGCCCTGGCGTGCCGCCCCTCTGCCCGATCTGGGGATAACGCTCCCGGTGCCTCCGAGCTGTGGACAACCGCAGTTCCCGACGAACGCCCCTCGGGGCCGGTTTCGCCCTTCCACTTCCACTTCGCTCATCTTGGCGCAACTTCGCGCACCGGCGACGGTGCGCGAAGTCGCGGTTCGGCGCGCGAAGAGGAGCCGTGAGCGTCGCGAAACCAGCCACGAGGCTCACGCCGGCGCGACCCGACTCGGGTCTTTCCTCCGCTGCCACCACTCCAGCCGGTCCGAGTCTTTAGCGCTGCCACCACTCCAGCCGGTACGAGCCTTCAGCGCTGCCACCACTCCAGCCGGTCCGAGCCTTTGGCGCTGCCACCACTCCAGCCGGTCCGAGTCTTTAGCCTGGCTACCGCCCCAGCCGGCCCGAGACCAGGCTGTTCCCATGCTGCAACCACCTGGGACTGAGCCCGCGCGGACCCGCGCACCACCACTTCGCTGACTTTGGTGCGACTTCGCTCACGGGCGACGGTGCGCGAAGTCGCGGTTCGGCGCGCGAAGTGGAAGCCGGGAGTGCGCCAGTCGGAGGCCGGCGAGGTGGTGCCAGTCGTCAGGCGAAGTCGCGGTTCGGCGCGCGAAGTGGAAGCCGGGAGTGCGCCAGTCGGAGGCCGGCGAGGTGGTGCCAGTCGTCAGGCGAAGTCGCCGTTCGGCGGGCGAAGTGGGAGCCGCGAGCGCGGTCAGGCGACGTCGGTCTCGCGCAGGCGCTGGGAGATCACAGCGGACACGCCGTCGCCGCGCATGGTGACGCCGTAGAGCGCGTCGGCGATCTCCATCGTCCGCTTCTGGTGGGTGATCACGAGCAGCTGGCTGGATTCGCGCAGCTCCTCATAGATCTCCAGCAGCCGGCCGAGGTTCGTGTCGTCCAGCGCGGCCTCGACCTCGTCCAGGATGTAGAACGGGCTGGGCCGGGCGATGAACAGGGACACCAGGAACGCGACCGCGACCAGCGAGCGCTCCCCGCCGGAGAGCAGCGAGAGGCGCTTGATCTTCTTGCCCGGCGGGCGCGCCTCGACGTCGATGCCGGTGGTCAGCCAGTTGCCGGGCTCGGTCAGCACGAGCCGGCCCTCGCCGCCGGGGAAAAGCCGAGCGAACACGCGCTCGAACGCCTTCTCGACGTCGGCGTACGCCTCGGCGAACACCTGCTCCACCCGGGCGTCGACGTCGGCGATGATGTCGGACAGGTCCCTGCGGGTCTTGCGGAGATCCTCCAGCTGCTCGGACAGGAAGCGGTGCCGCTCCTCCATCGCGTCGAACTCCTCCAGGGCCAGCGGATTGACCCGGCCGAGCACGCCGAGGTTGCGTTCTGCCGCCCGCAGCCGCTTCTGCTGCTCTTCCCGGACGTACGGCCTGGGCTCGGGCTGCTCGTCGTCGGGAGTCAGCGCGGTGCCGTCCGGCCTGGTCAGCACCGGGACGAGCTGCTCGGGACCGTATTCGTCCAGCAGCACCGACGACTCGAGACCGAGCTCGGTCATCGCCTTTTCCTGCAGCGCCTCGATCCGCATCCGGTGCTCTGCTCGGGCCATCTCGTCGCGATGCGCGGTGTCGACCAGGGCCTCGAAGTCCGCCGCGTACGTCCGCACGGTCTTCCGCGCCGCCGCCAGCCCGGCCTCCGCCTCGGTCCGGGCGGCATCCGCTTCGGCCCGGTCGGCGCCGGCGAGCGCGATCGAGGCCTCGACCCGTCGCGCGAGCTCGGTCCCGGCGGCCAGCACGGCGCGAGCCACCGCCGCCTCCCGGCGCAGCCGTTCCCGCCGGGCGAGCGCCTTGGCCCGGGACTGCCGCTCGTTCTCCGCCGCCCGGCGGAGCGCGTCGGCGCGGCCCGCCAGGGCGCGGACCCGTTCCTCCATCGTCCGCAGCGCCAACCGCGCGTCCATCTCCGCGGCCCGGGCCAGCCGGGCCGCCTCGGCGAGCTCGTCGCGACGGGCGGGGTCCGGTTCGGGCTCGTCCTCGGTGTCGCTGGCCCGCTCGAGCCGATACTCCAGGTCGGCCAGCCCCGCGAGGTCGTTGTCGCGGGCCTCCTCGGCAGCCGTGATCGCCTTCCGCAGCCGCTCCGCCTCGCCCTGCGCCGAGCGGGCGGAGGCGCTGAGCTGGCCCAGTTCCTCGGCCACCGCGGCCATCGCCGCGTCGGACTCGTGCAACCGGGCCAGGGTGGCCTCCACCGCCTCGGCCGCCGACTCGCGCCGCGCGGTCAGCTCGGTCTGGGCGAACCGGAGCCGCTCGCAGGCGTGATTGGCCGCTGCCAGCTTCTCGGTGGCCTCGTCGATGGCCGCCTGCACCTCGATCAGGCTCGGCTGCGCGCTGGATCCGCCGGCCGCTGTGTAGGACCCCAGCACGTCGCCGCCCATGGTCACCGCGGTGATGTCGGATCGCGCGCCGACCAGCGTGCGAGCTTCGTCCAGATCCGCCACCACCGCGACCTCGTCCAGCAACCGACGCACGGCCGGTTCGAGCCGGGGATCGCACCTGATCACGTCGAGCAACCAGCGAGCCGCGATGTCGGAGGGGATCGCTGCGGCGCGGCGACCGGTCACGGGTTGGGGGCTCAGCTCGGCCGGATCGGATCGAAGATCCTCCGCGATGACCAGGCTGGCCCGGCCGAGGTCCTCGCGCTTCAGGTGCTCGAAGGCACCGATCGCACCGTCCAGGTCCTGGATCGCGACGGCCTCGGCCGCCGAGCCGAAGGCCGCGGCCACCGCCGCCTCGTAGCCGGGCTCCACCTCGATCAGCGCCGCGACCGAGCCCAGCACCCCGTCGAGCTGTTCGGAGGCGGCCAGCAGTGCCGCCGAGGCGTCCTTGCGGACCAGACCGACCTGGAGTGCCTCGACCCGGGCCGTCAGCGCGGCCCGCTCCTGGCCGGCGAGGCTCTCTTGCTGGCGCAGCTCGGCCAGCTCCGCCTCCGCCGCCTCCAGCTTGGCCAGCGCCGCGTCGTGGTCGGAGTCCAGGCCGGACTCGCCACCCTCCAGGCCGGCCACCGTCGTCTCCAGTGCGGTGAACGCGCGAGAAGCCTGCTCCGCACGCAGTTCGGCCTCCTGGCTGGCCGTCGTCAGCCGGCCGATCTCCGCCTCCGCGGCGTCGGCGCGCGAGCGCAGCGAGTTCACCTGTCCCGTCAGCCGGGCGAGTCCCTCGCGCCGATCGGCCGCAGCCCGGATCATCGCGGCCAGCCGGGTCTCCTCGGCGCGGTGGTCGTTCTCCACCCGTTCGCGGTTCTCGCTCGCCGCCTCCAGGGCATCGGCGCGGCGACCCGCCTCCGCCGACAGCTCGGCCTCCTCGGCGGCGATCTTGCCGGCCTCCCGGTCGAGTTCGTCGGGGTCGCGGCCCTGCCGCACCTCACCGACCTCGTCCTCGGCGTTGCGGACCCGCTCCCCCGCGATGGACAGCGTGGTCGCGACCCGCTCCCGCAGGGCGGCCAGCGAATACCACGTCTCCTGGGCGGCAGTCAGCCGCGGCACCCCGGCGCGGACCGCTTCCTCGGCCTCGGTCTCGGCCTGCCGCGCCTGCTCGAGCGCCGCCTCCAGGCTCCGGCGGCGCTCCAGCAGCGCCTCCTCGTCGGCCACGTCGGACTCCATCGCCAGGCTCGCCTGCAGCAGGTCGTCAGCCAGCAGTCTGGCCTTCGCGTCCCGGAGCTCCGCCTGGATCACCGCCGCCTTGCGGGCCACCTCGGCCTGCCGGCCGAGCGGCTTGAGCTGCCGGCGGATCTCGCCGATCAGGTCGGACAGCCGGTTCAGGTTGCCCTCGCAGGCCTCCAGCTTGCGCAGCGCCTTCTCCTTGCGCTTGCGGTGCTTGAGCACGCCGGCCGCCTCTTCGACGAAACCCCGGCGGACCTCGGGCGTCGCCTGCAGGATCGTGTCGAGCTGACCCTGGCCGACGATCACGTGCATCTCCCGGCCGATGCCGGAGTCGCTCAGCAGCTCCTGGACATCCAGCAGGCGGGCGTTGTTGCCGTTGATCGCATAGTCGGAGCCGCCGTTGCGGAACATGGTCCGCGAGATCGTCACCTCGGTGTAGTCGATCGGCAGCGCGCCGTCGGTGTTGTCGATGGTGAGCACGACCTCGGCCCGGCCCAGCGGGGCGCGCCCGGACGTACCGGCGAAGATGACGTCCTCCATCTTGCCGCCGCGCAGGCTCTTGGCGCCCTGCTCCCCCATCACCCAGCTGAGCGCGTCCACCACGTTGGACTTGCCCGACCCGTTCGGGCCGACCACACAGGTGATGCCCGGCTCGAAGTTCAGGGTCGTCGCCGTGGCGAAGGACTTGAATCCGCGCAGGGTCAGGCTCTTGAGGTGCACGCGTGACCTTTCTCCGGACCGGCCACGGCGCCGAAGCTCCGGCGCACGGGCCGCCCCGTCGGTTTGGTCCCCGGCGGGTTCGCGTTCAGGCCCGGGGCGTCCTGCGGGAAGGCCCCTTCACTCTAGTTCCCGGCACCGACCAGTGCCGGGACCTCAGGCGGCGCCGGCCGGTGTGTCCCGCTTGGTCTCCTCGACGGCGACCGTCTCCGCCGGCCGGCCGCGGACTGCGGCGAACGTCCAGATCTTGTTCAGCACGAACGAGAGCGGCACCACGACGCAGATGGCGATCAGCTGTGCCCAGTAGTAGCGGTTGCGGAACCCGGTCGAGTCGTCGAACACGCTGGTCGGCAGGGCCAGCGGCGAGCCGTCCTTCAGCAGCAGGGTGACGACGGCCAGGTTCACCAGCAGCCCGACCAGGCCGACCGCGAGAAACGGCAGATACTCCCGCAGCCAGCCGGCGTGCTTGGCGCTCTTGAACGTCCACCAGCGGTTCAGCTGGAAGTTCCACAGGTTCGCGATCAGGAACGCGATGGTGGAGTAGACGTGGTACCAGCGGATGTTGAAGTCGGTGAGCGGCAGGTCGACCGCGACGGTGTGCGGGTTGGGCCCGAGCTTGTTGCACAAGATGACGACCAGCATGTTGACGAGCACGCCCGAGCCGCCGACCAGGCCGAACCGGAAGAACAGCAGCCAGTTCTGCTTGTGCCTGACCAGCAGGAAGTGTCGAATGCGCTCCACGATGGAGGAAAGCCTACCGGCGAGCGGGCCGCCGACCTATCCTCGAGCGCCACGGCTGCGGCCCCGACAGGCCGGTTCACGCGTACGAACTGGCATCGTTGTCACCGATCTCACACTCCCGCCTCCCCCGGGCCGCCTCCCTGCGCCGCCTCCCCGGGGCGCGCCCCCGGGCCGCGTCACCGGCCCCCGATCCCGGGAAAGTGTGCGGCTGTTGCAGGTCGACCGGCGTGTCGCCTGCAGGATCTGCACACTTTCCGAGGACGGGCGGGTCGCCCAAGCAGGGGCCGGGGTCAGGGCAGCTTGGTGATCCGGCCCGGGGCGGGCGGCGCCAGGTTGGAATTGGCCGTCAAATACTGCGTGAAGGCGTCCAGGTCGATCGGGCCGCCGGTCAGATCCGTGCCCTGGGCGAACACGGTGAAGCCGTCACCGCCCGCGGCGAGGAAGTTGTTCACCGACACCCGGTACGTCGCCGCCGGGTCGACCGGCACGCCGCTCACCCTCAGGCCCGACACCTTCGACCCGGTCGGGGCGGCCTCGCTCCAGCTATAGGTGAGGCTCGAGGAGATCTGCAGCATGGTCGCGGTGCCGTCGGCGTGCCACTGCTGCTCCAGGACGGCCTTCAGCTGGGCTCCGGTCAGGGTGATCGTCTGCATGATGTTGGAGAACGGCTGGACCTTGAACGCCTCGCCGTAGGTGACCACCCCGTCGCCCTCGCCGGCCGTCGAGCCGGCGTAGGTCAGATCCGCCCTGATGCCGCCGGGGTTGGTGATGGCGATCTGGGCGCCGTTCTGCGTGGTCGCCGCGAGCTGGGCGTCGGCGATCACGTCGCCGAGCGGCTGCTCGCCGGCGGGACTCGGCGCACGGGTGATGTCGGCAGTAATGGTGCCCACCTGCCGGTTGGCCAACGGCGCCGACAGCGTCACCGCCTTGTCCACGATCGCCTGCACGGTCGGGTCCGGAGTGACGTCGCGGGTGACGATGTGGTTCAGCGCCACCGTGTCCTTCCGGATCACGTCGTGGGTCCGCGGGTCGATCTTCAAATCGACGCTGGACACCAGCCGGCCGAACGAGGCGCTCTGGATCACCGGACGCGGATTGCCGGCCGGGTCCTGCACCACGCAGTTGTACGGCTGGTGGCTGTGGCCCACGAAGAACGCGTCCACCCGCGGGGTCGCCGCCGCGGCGATGGCCGCCGCGGGACCGCCCGGCACGATGCTGCAGGAGTTGGGCAGGGCCGGGAAGCTGGTGTTGTCGCCCTGGTGCATCAAGACGATCTGGCTCTTGATGCCCAGCCGCTGCAGCAGGTTCGAGGTCTTGTCGATGGCCTTGACCTCGTCGCCGAACTTCAGTCCCTTGATCGCGGTCGGCACGACCACGTCCGGCACGCCTTCCAGCGTGATGCCGATGACGCCGATGTTCACCCCGCCCGAGCGGATCACGGTGAACGGCAGCAGGGCCGGCCGGTTGTTCTTCGCCAGCGTGACGTTCGCGCCGAGGATCGGGAACTTCGCGCCGCGGAACGGATTGTCGAACACGCACCCGTCGTCCGGGTGGCAGCCGCCGAGCTGCATCCGTAGCAGTTCTTTGTACCCTTCGTCGAATTCGTGGTTGCCGACCGCCATCGCCTTGACGCCCATCGCGTTCAGGGCGTCGATCGTCGGCTCGTCGTGGAACAGCGCGGACTCCAGCGGGGACGCGCCGATGCTGTCCCCGGCGGAGACGACGAAGGAGTTCTTCACCTCGCTCTTCAACTGCTTGATGTGGGTCGCGAGATACGCCGCGCCACCGGCGTCGACGGTCTTCCCCGCAGCGTCGATCACGACCCGGCCGGACGAACCGGTCGGCGGTTGCAGGTTGCCGTGCAGGTCGTTGAAGCCGATCACCCGGACGTCCACAGGTTTGGGCGCCGGTGGCCTCGGGTGATCGTGCTTGCCACCGGCCTGGGCTGTGGTTGCGCCGAGCGTTCCGATCAGCAGCGCGCCGACGCCGGCAGCGGCCATCCGACGCAGCAGGGGGGAAATCGACATGGACGCGCCTTTCGGGGGAGATGGTCGCCAGGCCGACGCTTTCACAGGTCGGTGCCTCCTGAGAAGACCCTGTGGGAATCGTTCGCGCGGGGTTTGAAAACCTGTGGGAGAGTCGACGCGGATCCGTCCACCGGCGACGCGAGGAGACCGGCGTTGGTTCGAGCACTCCACGTGCGACGCCCGTGGCTCCTCCTCGTCACCGTCCTGGCCGCGCTCGCCGTGGCCGTCGGTGTGGTCGCTCAGCCCGCGACCGGCCCGTATCCCGTCGCGGGCACGATCGCGAACCTGCCCGCCCCCGGCGACGCACCGGACTCGCTGCGTGCGCCCGCCACCCGGGACCGGTTCTATTTCCTGCTCCCGGACCGGTTCTCCAACGCCGACCCGGACAACGACAGGGGCGGGCTGACGGGTCCGCGGGAGGTGACCGGGTTCGACCCGACCGGTGCCGCCTGGTTCCACGGCGGCGACCTGAAAGGGACCACCGAGAAGCTCGACTACATCCGCGGGCTGGGCACGTCCGCACTCTGGCTCACGCCGGTCTTCGCGAACATGCCGGTGCAGGGTCTCGGCACCCCGTATCCCGGCGCCGGCTACCACGGCTACTGGATCCTCGACTTCACCCGGGTGGACCCTCACCTGGGCACGGACGCCGACCTGCGGGAACTGATCACCCAGGCCCACGCGCGCGGGATGAAGGTCTACTTCGACATCGTGGTGAACCACACCGCCGACGTGATCCAGCCGGCCCAGAAGCCGGGCGGCCCGGCGCCGGCCGGCTACGTGCTGAAGAAGGACGTGCCGTACGTCGACGCCGACGGCAACGCGTTCGACGACCGGGATTTCCTCGGCTCCGCGCAGTTCCCGAGCCTGGTCGCGGACCGCAGCTTCCCGTACGCTCCGGAGGTCGCCGCCGGGCAGGAGAACCTCAAGGGACCGGCCTGGCTGAACGACGTCACCGCCTACCACAACCGGGGCAACACGACGTACTCCGGCGAGTCCAACACCTACGGCGACTTCGCCGGGCTGGACGACCTGTTCACCGAGCAGCCGCGGGTGGTCAGCGGGATGGAGCAGATCTTCGACGGCTGGATCACCGACTACGGCATCGACGGGTTCCGGATCGACACCATGAAGTACGTCGACCTCGAGTTCTGGCAGCAGTTCCTGCCGCACATCCTGGCCACCGCGAAGGCGGCCGGCAAACCGGAGTTCTTCGCCTTCGGCGAGGTGTACGACCTGCTCTCCAACCCGTACCTGTCCCGCTACACCACGGCCGGGAAGAGCCAGGCGGTGCTGGACTTCACCTTCCAGCAGCAGGCCAGGGCGTTCGGCGCATCCGGGCCGACGGACGCACTGCGCACGCTGTTCGATGACGACGACTGGTTCACCGACGCGGACTCCAACGCCTACGGGCTGCCCACGTTCCTGGGGAACCACGACATGGGCCACATCGGGGCGTTCCTGCGCGACGACAACCCGACCGCGAGCAAGGCCGAGCTGCTGGCGCGCGACCAGCTGGTGCACGCGCTGCTGTTCACCAGCCGTGGCAACCCGGTCGTCTACTACGGCGACGAGCAGGGCTTCACCGGCGCGCCCGGCGGGGACAAGGCCGGCCGGCAGGACATGTTTCCCAGCAAGGACCCGGACTACGACAACCAGGGCGACGACGCCGGGCTGAACGACGACATCGGCTCCGACCAGACACCGGCGGACGACAACTTCGACCCGAACCATCCGCTCTACCGGACCATCGCCACGCTGTCCCGGCTGCGCGAGACGACCCCGGCTCTGGCCGACGGTGTCCAGCAGGTCCGCGCCTCCTCGTCGGTGCCCGGCATCCTCGCCTACTCGCGGACCGACGCGACGGACCGGATCGAGTACGTGGTCGTGCTGAACAACGCGACCGCGGCGGCCTCGGCCCGGATTCCGACGTACTCGGCCGGGATGGGGTTCGACCGGATCTGGGGCGCGGACCAGGCACCGCCGTCGCTGACCTCGGGCGGGGACCGGGCGGTGGACGTACGGCTGCCCGCGCTGTCGGCCGCCGTCTATCG
>NZ_BAABAB010000022.1:34277-113508 GCF_039537205.1 Microlunatus ginsengisoli
GGCTGCAGGTGGCGACCGAGGTCAGTGGGCGGCCCGAGGTCGTCGCGTCCGTGTCGGGCGACTCGATCTACCAGGCGTCGTTCTATGCCGACGCCGGCGACGGCTGGCGGCTGCTGGGCACGGACGACAGCGCGCCGTACCGGGTCTTCCCCGATGTCGCCGGCTATCCGGCCGGCACCCGGCTCCGGCTGGCCGTGGTGGTGAAGGACGACGCCGGCACCGGGGGCAGCGCGCAGGGCACGACGACGGTCGTGGCGCCCGCGGCGAGCACGGCGACGACAGCGGTCGTCCACTATCGCCGGGCGGACGGGGACTACGCCGGCTGGGGGCTCCACGTCTGGGGCGACGGGGTCGCCGACGGCGCGGCCACCGACTGGGCCGCGCCGCGGGCGCCGAGCGGGCGCGACGACTTCGGTGACGTGTTCGAGGTGCCGCTGATCGACGCCACGCCGGCGCTGAGCTTCATCATCCACCAGCCGAACGGGTCGACCGTCCCGTCCAGCCAGGAACCCGGCGGGAACCAGGCGTTCGTGCCGGCGGAGCAGCGCGAGGTCTGGATCGTCAGCGGCGACCCGACCCTGCACACCACCCGCCCCTGACGCCCGACGTGCGCACCTCCGCCCCGGAAACTGTGCGCGTCCTGCGGCGACACGCCGGGCGGCACGGCAACAGCTGCACAGTTTCCGAACCCGGCGGGGCTGCCGGCGGGAGGCGTCAGAAGCGGGGGTGGCGAGGCGTGCGCTGGCAGCGCGGGCAGCGATAGGAGGAGCGGTTCATGAAGGGCTCGCGCCGGATCGGGGTGCCGCACCGCTCGCAGGGCAGGCCCTCGCGGCCGTACGCCTTCAGCGAGCGGTCGAAGTAGCCGCTGGAGCCGTTCACGTTGACATACAGCGAGTCGAAGGAGGTGCCGCCCTCGCCGAGCGCGTCGCGCATCACCACACCGGCCTGGTCGAGCAGGTCGGTGGCCGCCTTGCGGCTCAGCTCGTCGGTCGCCTTGGCATAGTGCAGCCGGGCCCGCCACAGGGCCTCGTCGGCGTAGATGTTGCCGATGCCGGAGACCAGCGTCTGGTCGAGCAGGGCCCGCTTGATGCCGGTGTGCTTGCGGCGCAGCCGGGCCACCGTGGCCGCCCGGTCGAACTCCGGATCGAACGGGTCCCGGGCGACGTGAGCGATCTCGGCCGGCAGCTCCGCGCCGCCGGGCGACAGCGACAGCCCGCCGAACATCCGCTGGTCCACGAACCGGACCTCGGGTCCCCCGTCGTCGAAGCTGAACCGGATCCGGGTGTTCCGCTGATCCGGCACGCCCGCGTCCGCGACCAGGAACTGACCGCTCATCCCGAGGTGGGCCAGGATCGCGTCACCGTCGGTGAGGGGCAGCCACAGGTACTTTCCGCGCCGGCGCGGTTCTGCGAACGTACGTCCGACCAGGGACGACGCGAAGTCGTCGGCACCGAGCAGGTGGCGCCGGACCGGCCGCGGGTGAAGCACGTCGACACCGGCGATCCGCCGGCCGGTCAGCGCGGTCGCCAGTCCGCGGCGGACGACCTCGACCTCGGGCAGCTCGGGCACGCGTCGTGTCGCTGGGTGTCGGCGATCAGTCCGGCGGGGTCGCCGACTGGGCGGTCTTCAGCGCGGCGAAGGCGGTCGCCGCCGCGTTCTGCTCGGCTTCCTTCTTGTTGCGGCCGGCACCCGGGCCGAACCGGCGGCCGTCGATCAGGACCATCGCCCGGAACGACTTGGCGTGGTCGGGACCGGACTCCTCGACCTCGTACATCGGCACGCCGAGGCCGGTGACCGAGGCGATCTCCTGCAGGCTGGTCTTCCAGTCCAGGCCGGCGCCGCGGGTGGCGACCTCGACCATCAGCTCGTCGAACAGGTGGTGGACGAAGACGCGGCCGGCGTCGATCCCGTGGGCCAAGAACACGGCGCCGATCACGGCCTCCATCGTGTCGGCCAGGATCGAGGACTTGTCCCGGCCGCCGGTGGTCTCCTCGCCACGACCGAGCCGGAGCATCGCGCCGAGGTCGAGACCGCGCGCGACGTCGGCGAGGGCGCGCGAGTTCACCACGGCGGCCCGCAGCTTGGCGAGCTGCCCCTCGGACAGCTCGGGATGGGTGACGAAGAGGTGCTCGGTGACCACCACGCCCAGCACCGAGTCCCCGAGGAACTCCAGCCGCTCGTTGGTCGGCAGCCCGCCCTGCTCGTACGCGTACGAGCGGTGCGTGAGCGAGAGCTCGAGCAGCTCGGGGGGCACGGCCAGCCCGAGCCGATCGAGCACCTCTACGACGGAGAGGCGAGGGATGCTCACCTCGGTGTCGGACATGGTCAGGAGGAGAGCACCTGACGGCGCTGGCCGCGCGGACCGTACTGTCCGCAGGACGGGCAGGCCGTGTGCGGCAGGTGCTTCTCGCGGCACGCCGGGTTGGCGCAGGTCACGAGGGCCGGCGCGGTCGTCTTCCACTGGGAACGGCGATGGCGCGTGTTGCTGCGCGACATCCGCCGCTTCGGTACTGCCACGATCTGTCTCCTACTCGTCTCCGGTCCCCCGGAGAGCCTCATTCTCACCTTGGGCGCGATGCCCAGGGTAAATCTCCCACACCTGCTCAGTCGAGCGTGGACAGCTTTGCCCACCGCGGGTCGATCGGCGCGTCGTGTCCGTGCTCCGGGTCGGCGTTGAGGTCCGCGCCGCACTCGCTGCACAGCCCTCGACAGTCCTCCCGGCACAACGGCTGGAACGGCAGATCCAGCACCACCGCGTCCCGGAGCAGCGGCTCGAGATCGATCAGATCGCCCTCCAGCCGGCCCGCTTCCTCCTCGTCCGCCTCACTGCCGGGATGGACGTACAGCTCGGTGAGGTCGACCACGATCTGGTCGGAGACCTCGGTCAGACATCGTACGCACTCCCCGCGCAGCTGCGCGGTCGCGGAGCCGGTCACCAGCACTCCCTCGACCACTGCTTCGAGCATCAGGTCGAGGTCGATCGGTGAGCCGGGTGGCACCGCGATCACCTCGATACCGAGATCGTCCGGAGCCCCGACGGTGCGCGCGAGCCGTCTCATCCCGCCCGCGCCGCGACCCAGCTCATGGGTGTCGATGACGAACCCAGAATGTGGATCGAGCGGGCGATGCGGCGACCTCATCGCAAACCCTCCAAGCCGAACGGTCCTGATGCCCAGATGACCGACCGACAAGCTTACCGGGTCGGTCTCGACGGACCAAAAGCCGTCCTCCCGGTGCCCGAAAACTGTGCAGCTGTTGCGGCTCTCGTCGGCGTGTCGCTGCACGACGCGCACAGTTTCCGCGCGGAGGGTGCGGCGCAGGAAGCGGGTGCGCGGCAGGTCAGTGGGTCAGGCGGCAGGTCAGTGGGTCAGGTCGAGGCCGGAGCGCTCGGCGAGCCGGGCTCGGGCCGTCTTGACCTGGCTGGTGGTCTTGTGCAGCACCGACTCGAAGCTGGCCATCCGCGCGTCGATGAAGACGTCGGTCTCCTTCCGCAGCGCGGCGGCCTCCTCCTCGGCCTCGGCCACGATCCGGGCCGCGCGCTCCTTCGCCACCCGGACGATCTCGGAGTCCTCGGCCAGCTCGGCGGCCTGCTCGCGGGCGTCGGCGACGATCTTCTCGGCCTCGGCCTCACCCTCGCTGACCTTGGCGCTGGTCGCGTCGATGACCTCCTGGGCCTCGGCGATCTCGTCCGGAAGGTGGTCGATGATGTCGTCGATGACGGTGAGGACGTCGCCTCGATTGATCACGCAGGACGCCGACATCGGCATCGAGCGTGCCGTCGCGATCACCTCGCGCAGGTGCTTGAGCTTGTCCTCGGCGCTCTCGCGCTCCACCATCCGGCTACTCCTTCTGCTCGCCCGGCGCCGCTCGTCCGGCTCGCTCGTGGGCCCGAGCAATCGTACGTTCGGCGATGCCCTCGGGCAGGAACTGGTCGACGTCGCCGCCGAGCAGCGCGACCTCGCGGACCAGGCTCGAGGACACGTACGACCACTGAGCCGCGGTCGGCAGGAACAGCGTGTCGACCCCGCTCAGCTGCGAGTTCATCTGCGCCATCTGCAACTCGTAGTCGAAATCGGAGACGAACCGCAGGCCCTTGACGATCGCGTCGGCCTCGACCTGGGCGCAGAAGTCGACCAGCAGCCCCGAGAACGTGGTCACCGTGACCCCGTCGAGCTCGGCGCACGCCTCGTTGAGCATTTCGACCCGCTCGTCGGGGGTGAACAGGGCGTTCTTGCTCATGTTCGTGCCGACCGCGACGACCACGTAGTCGAACAGCGCGGCCGACCGGTTGACGATGTCGAGGTGTCCGTGGGTGACCGGGTCGAACGAGCCTGGACAGACGGCACGGGACATCGAAGGCTCGCTTCCTCGCTCGGGTCAGTCCTCGGTCGCGCGCACGTCGGGCTCCGCATCACGCGCGCCGCCGAAGATCAGGGTCGTCTCACCGTAGTCGCGCCGCCAGCCCTCCTCGAACCCCGGTGGCCAGCTCAGCCCGGCGTCGCGCCGCGAGCGCTCCACCACCACCAGGCCGTCGGGTGCGACCCAGCCGCTGCCGACCACGCCGGCGAGGATGTCGGCGAGCGCCGCCTCCGCGAAGGCGTAGGGCGGATCGACGAAGACCACGTCGTACGTCCGTGCCGGCCGCGTACGCACCAGCCGCTCGACCCGTTCGATCCGGGCGGTCACCTGGCCCCCGAGGCCGAGCTCGGTGACGTTGCGGGCGATCACCGCCCCGGTGCGGGCCGACGACTCGACCAGCAGCACCGGGTCCGCTCCCCGGCTGGCCGCCTCCAGGCCGACCGCGCCAGATCCGGCGAAGAGGTCGGCGACCGCGAGCCCGCGCAGGCTCGCCTCGGCGCCCGCGTCCGCCGTGCCCGCCCAGGCGGCGATCGCCGAGAACAGGGCCTCCCGCACCCGGTCGGTGGTCGGCCGGGTGGCGTCGCCGGGCGGCACCGCGATCCGGCGGCCGCGCCGGCTGCCCGCGATGATCCTGGTCACGAGCGGAGCTTCTCGGGAGTGAAGAGCGATTCCGGTCGACATGCTGTTCCGTCGGCCGGAATCGGGACGAACGAGCGAGATCGCGCGGAGCTCGTGACCGCGGAGCGCGGAGCGCGACCATCGAACACGGTCACGGCTCCTTCCGCTCGCTCACGTGCGCTCCAGCCAGTCCCCCGCCGCCTGCCGCTCGACGTGGGTGACGATGTCGGACAGCCCGGGATCGATCAGTTCCGGGTCTGCGGCGACGCACGCCTCGGCGATCTCGCGTGCCTCGGCGATCAGGTCGGCATCGTCCAGCACCCGGAGCAGCCGCAGGCTCGATCGGCCGCCGCTTTGGCTGGCGCCGAGCACGTCGCCCTCCCGGCGCTGCTCGAGGTCGACGTCGGCCAGCACGAAGCCGTCCCGGGTGCTCGCCACCGCGTCGAGCCGGTCCCGCGCGGTCGTCCCGGCGGCGGTCTTGGTCAGCAGCAGGCAGACCCCCGGGTGCCCGCCGCGACCGATCCGGCCGCGGAGCTGGTGCAGCTGGGAGATCCCGAACCGGTCGGCGTCCAGGATCACCATCATCGAGGCGTTCGGCACATCCACGCCGACCTCGACCACGGTAGTCGCGACCAGGACGTCGGTCTCGCCGCTGGCGAACCGGCTCATGGCCGCGTCCTTCTCCTCGCTGCTCAGCTGCCCGTGCAGCAGATCGACCCGCAGGTCCTTCAGCGGTCCGCCGCTCAGCTCCGCATACACGTCGACCGCCGCCGCGGCCGGCTCGATGTCCTCCCCGCCCGGATCGGTGTCCAGGTCCTCGGCGTACGCGTCGGTGGACTTGCGCTTGGGCTGGCTGGAGATGCGGGCGCAGACGACATAGGCCTGTCGACCGGCGCCGACCTCCTCGATCACCCGCTGCCAGGCCCGCTCGACCCAGCCGGGATGGTTCTTCGCGTCGACCACGACGGTGCCGACGTCCGCACGGCCGGCCGGCACCTCCTTGAGCGTGGAGACCTCCAGATCGCCGAACACCGTCATCGCGACCGAGCGCGGGATCGGGGTCGCGGTCATCACCAGCACGTGCGGCTGCGCGGCGGCCTTGGCACTCAGCGCGGCCCGCTGCTCGACTCCGAACCGATGCTGCTCGTCCACCACGACCAGACCGAGATCGGCGAACTGCACGCCCTCGCCGAGCAGCGCGTGCGTACCGATCACGATGCCGGCCTCGCCGGCGGCGGCCTTCAGCTTGACGGCACGCTTCTGCGCGACCGGCATCGAGCCGGTCAGCAGGACGACGTCGGTGGACGGGCCGGCCCCGGCGAGCAGGCCACCGCCCGCGAGGTCGCCGAGCAGCTTCAGAACCGTCTGGTAGTGCTGGGTGGCGAGCACCTCGGTCGGCGCCAGCAGGGCGGCCTGACCGCCCGCGTCGACCACGGCCAGCATGGCCCGCAGTGCCACGATCGTCTTGCCCGAGCCGACCTCGCCCTGCAGCAGCCGCTGCATCGGCTGGGGCCGGGCGAGCTCGCTCATCAGCTGTTCGCTGACCTCGACCTGACCGGCGGTCAGGGTGAACGGCAGCCTCGCGTCGAACGCGGCGAGCAGTCCCCCGTCGCGCCGCACCCGCGGGATCGCGCCGTGGGCCTTGGCGTCGGCCCGGCGGCGAGCCATGGTCAGCTGCAGCGCAAACGCCTCGTCGAAGCGCAGCCGTTCGCGCCCGCCGTCGATCTCGTCCTTGGACTGCGGCTGATGCACCGCCCGATAGGCCTGTTCGAGCCCGATCACCCGAGCCTGCCGACGCACCGCCGCGGGCAGCGGGTCGGGCAGGCCGGCGAGCTGGTCGAGGGCGAGCCCGACCGACTGCGCGATGGTCCAGGTGCGCAGCTTGGCGGTGGCGGGATAGAGCCCGATCAGTGGTTGCCGGGTGACCTCGGCGAGCACGGCGTTGCGCTTCGCGCCGCCGACGATCTCGCCGTGGTCGCCGAGGATCACGAAGTCGGGATGGGTGAGCTGTCGGGTGCCGCGGAACTCGCCGACCTTGCCGGCGAAGATGCCGCGCGCGCCGGGGGTGAGCTGGCGCCGCCAGTAGTCCATCACCTGCGGCTTGCCGAAGAACGTCAACTCGAGCCGGCCGTGATCGTCGCTGATCACCGACGTCAGCCGGCTGTTCATCCCACCGCGGGCGCTGCGACCGCCGTGCCCCTGATGGACGTCGGTCCGCAGCACGCGGGCCAGCACAGCTACCTCCTCGCCCACCCGGAGCTGGCTCAGGTCGCTGAGCTCGGTGCCGGAGAAGTAGCGGCGCGGCACGTGCAGCATCAGGTCGCCGACCGTCCGCACCCGGAGCTTCTCGAACTCCTTTGCCGTCGCCCCCAGAACGCGATCGAGCCGCTCGTCCAGCCGGGCGAAGGTCTCGGTGCGCCAGCCGGCGCGACGGGCGGGTTCGGTCGAGGTGGTGCTCACTCGAGCCCGACCAGCACCAGATAGCGGCTCTGGCCCCCCTCGATCCGTTCGATCTCCAGGGTGCGACTCGCGGCGATGGCGCGGCGGGCCAGCTCGTCGACCAGCCCGACCGGGGCACGCTCGCCGCTGATCAGGGTGAGCAGCTCGCCACCGCCGGCCAGCAGCCGGCCGATCACCCGCGCGCCGACCTCGACCACCGAGTCGCCGATCTCGACGAAGTCGCCCTGGACCAGGCCGAGCACGTCACCCACCCGGCAGGGACCGGCCATCGTCATCGCCGGCCGCTCGGCGACGGTGACCGCGCCGTGCCGCGCATGCCCGGCGGCACTGCTCATCGCGACCACGGTGGCGTCGAAGTCCGACGACGGCTCGTGCACCGCCAGCGCGGCCAGTCCCTGGACCTGGGCGTTGGTCGGGATCACCGCGATCCGCCGGGTCTCCGTGCGCAGCTGACCGGCGAGCTTCCTCGACAGGGACAAGGTCGCCGGGTCGTTCGGCAGCACCACGACATCGCCGTGCGCAGCGGCCATCACCCGAGCCAGCTCGTCGGAGGAAACCGCCTCCGAGGGCCGATGGACGACCGGCACCGCCCCCATCGCGGCCGCGGACTCGGCCAGCCCCGGGCCGGCCACGACGGCGACCAGGGTGCGGCCGCCGACCGACGGCTCCTCGGGCAGCAGCGGGCCGAGCGCGGTGACCCGGATCCGGCTGAGCGCGCCGCGGTCGAGCGCGGCCTCGATCGCGGCGCCGGCGTCGACGAGATGGACGTGCACCTGAGCAACCGCCTCGTCCCCCACGACGACGACGCTACGACCGAGCACCGACAGTTCCCGGCGGAGCTCGTCGAGGGTCGCGGTCGGGGTGCCGCGCAGGGCGTACATCACCTCGTACTCCATCGGCGCGGCATCGCCCGCCGCCGGTGTGGCCGGCCGGCTCGACACGGTCAGCGGCTCGGCCGCCGGCCCGCCGAGCACCTCGACCAGGACGTCGACCAGCAGGACGAAGGCCTGTCCGCCCGCGTCCACGACGCCGGCGCGGCCGAGCACGTCGAGCTGCTCGGGCGTCCGGGCCAGCGCGTCGTGCGCCCCGTGCTGGGCGGCGATCGCGACCGCCAACGGATCGTTGCTCCGGGCCGGATCGCGCGCCGCTTGCGTCGCGGCGCTCGCCGCCTCGTCGGCTACGGTCAGGATGGTGCCGACCACCGGCTCGGCAACTGCCTGGTTGGCGGCGTCGGAGACGGTCCGCAGCAGGGCCGCCACCACGGCCCCGGGCGGCAGCACAGCCAGCTGCTCGGGCGTCCGGGCCAGCGCCCGGCAGACGCTGGTGAACATCTCCGCGACGATCGCGCCCGAGTTCCCGTGCGCGGACAGGATCGCCGCCTGGACGACGTCATCGAGGGTCCCCCGCTGGAAGCGGGTCACGCTGGACGCGATTCCACCGATGGTCAGCTCCAGGTTGGAGCCGGTGTCGGCGTCGGAGATGGGGAACACGTTCATCGCGTTCAGCGCGTCTGCGGAGTCGGAGATCACCCGGGCGGCGCGGCGGAGCCAGGCGTCACCCAGCAGCCACAGGCTGGGCGGGCGCTTGGGTCGGACTCGCGGGTCGGGGGCTGGTTCGGCGGTCGAACGTTCCTCGGGCGTACGCTCGTCCATCGGTCGGCCCTCAGCGCTGCGGGTCGGCGACGGGTTGCGCCGGGCGGGCGTGGGCACGTCGACCACCCTATCCAGGTGGCCGCCCCGGTCCGGGATCTGACGATTCGCCAGCGCAGACGCCGGTCGGGTATTCTGTTCCGGTTGCCCTCGCGGCGACCCCGTCTGTACCGAATGACCCGTGTGTTTCGATTTGTGTGGGAGTGACTTCCGATGGCTGCCGTGTGTGACATCTGCGCCAAGAGCCCCGGCTTCGGCCACAACGTGCCCTGGTCGAAGAAGAAGACCAAGCGCCGCTGGGACCCGAACATCCAGCGCGTGCACGCGAACGTGAACGGCACCTCGCGCCGGCTGAACGTCTGCACCTCCTGCATCAAGGCCGGCAAGGTCACCCGCTGACCTGACCGCGCGACTCGCGCAGGCCCGCTCCCGATCCGGGGGCGGGCCTTCTGCGTTGCTCTGCCCGGCCCGATCTCCCCGTGGACGGTGGGACATACGCCTGGCCCGGCCGACTCCGCACCCCGGCAGTCGACTCCGCACGCTGCGCGCAAGGTGCGGAGTGACCGTTCGCCGTGCGGAGTGAAGTTCGAGCGGCTCGGCGAGGAGGCTGCTCACGGCGAGACCGACCGGCACCGGGCCTGGATCGCGGCCAGCACGCCGACCATGTCGTCGCGGCCGTGGCCGAGTGCCTCCGCCTCCGCGAACAGGTCCCGGCTGACGTCCAGCAGCGGCGAAGCGATCCCCACCTCGCGCGCGCGGTCGGCGACAAGCCGGCTGTTGTAATGCACGTCGGCGATCGCGGCCTGCACGGTGAAGTCCCCGGCGACCAACTTGCCCAGCTTCAACCGCGAGATGTCGCTGGCCATCTGGCCGCCGTCCAGCACGGCCCGGAAGGCGGCCAGATCCAGTCCCGTCTCCGCCGCGAAGTGGTACGCCTCCGCGAGGCCGCTGACCAGCGTGATCAGGTACAGGTTCACCGCCAGCTTGGTGCCGAGCGCGTTCGGCACCGGTCCGCAAGCCACGACCTGCGCACACAGCGGCTCGATCAGCCGCGACACCTCGGCCACGTCGGCGTCGTCCCCGGCCACCATCGCGACCAGCCGTCCCGCCTCGGCCGGTGCGCGCGAACCGGACACGGGCGCCTCCACGAATCGGCCGCCGGCGGCCACCACCTCGCGGCCCAGCGCAACCGAGTACGCCGGGCTCGTGGTCCCCATCGTCACCACGGTGTGCCCGGCGACGCGGCGGGCGAACGCCGGCCCGCCACGACCCAGCACCTCGTCGACCGCCTCGCCGTTCGCGAGCATCAAGACGACGATCCGGGTCCGTGCGAACAGGTCGTCGATGTCGCTGGCAACCGCCGCCCCGGCCTGCCGCGCCGGCTCGGTCTTGTCGGCGGTCCGGCTCCACACCACCAGCGGCACCCCCGCCCGGACCAGATTGAGGGCCATCGGCCGGCCCATCACCCCGAGCCCGGCGAAGCCGACCGCAGCCCGCTGCGCTGTCTCTCCCGTCGCGTCGTCCACGCCGCAAGCGTGGCCGACGCATCCATCCGCTGCCAAGATCCGGATCCGCAGAACTGGACCCGAGCCCGCCGCGCCCACGCCGGGTCGGCTTCATCCCGCCCCGCCCAGAAAGCAGGAGCAGCGAGCCGGGCCGGCGAGCGCCGCCGAGAAGCTACGCCTGGATGACCAGGGGAATGATCATGGGCCGGCGACGGTGGGCGTCGCTCACCCAGCGGCCGATCCGGCGGCGGATGATCTGCTGCAGCTGGTAGCTGTCCTCCACCCCGTCGGCCAGGGCCGCCTCCAGGTCGGAGACGATCAACTTGATCACCGGGTCGAACACATGGTCGTCCTCGACGAACCCACGGGCGTGGATCTCCGGCCCGCTGACGATTTTGGCCGAGTGCGTGCTGATCACGGTGATGACCGAGATGAACCCTTCCTCACCCAGGATCCGCCGGTCTTTCAGCGACGCCTCGGAGATGTCGCCCACCGACGCACCGTCGACGAAGATGTAGCCGGCGTCGACGCTGCCGACCGTCCGAGCGCGACCCTGCTGGAGGTCCACCACGGTGCCGTCCTCGGCCAGGATGACGCGGTCCCGGGCGACCCCGGTCGCCACCGCCAGGTCGCCGCAGGCGATCAGGTGCCGCGACTCGCCGTGCACCGGCATCACGTTCCGCGGCCGGATCACGTTGAAGCAATAGAGCAGCTCGCCGGCGGCGGCGTGGCCGGAGACGTGCACCAGGGCGTTCCCCTTGTGCACCACCCGGGCGCCCTGCCGGCTGAGCCCGTTGATCACCCGATAGATCGCGCTCTCGTTTCCCGGGATCAGTGAACTGGCCAGGACGACGGTGTCGCCGGGCTCGAGCGCGATCACCGGATGCTCGCGGTTGGCCATCCGGGACAGCGCCGACAGCGGCTCGCCCTGGGAGCCGGTGGAGATGATCACCACGTCCTCGGGCCGGTAGTTCTCGATGTCGCGCAGTTCGATCAACGTGTCGCCGGGCACGTGCAGGAAGCCGAGGTCGCGCGCGACGCCCATGTTGCGGACCATCGATCGGCCGACGTACACCACCTTGCGACCGTGCGCCACGGCCGCGTCCAGCACCTGCTGGACGCGGTGCACGTGGGAGGCGAAGCAGGCCACGATGATGCGCTGCCGGCTGGTCGAGAAGACCCGGTCCAGGGCGGGTCCGATGTCGCGTTCCGGGGTGGTGAAGCCGCGTACCTCGGCATTGGTCGAATCGATCATCAACAGGTCCACGCCCTCCTCGCCCAGTCGGGCAAAGGCGCGCAGATCGGTGATCCTGCCGTCCAGCGGCAGCTGGTCCATCTTGAAGTCACCGGTGTGCAGCACGGTGCCGGCCGAGGTCCGGACGAAGACGGCGAGCGCGTCCGGGATGGAGTGGTTGACCGCGACGAACTCCAGGTCGAACCGGCCGACGTTCACTCGCTCGGAGTCGGCCACGGTGCGCAGCTGCGCGCCCCGGATCCGGTGCTCGCGGATCTTCTCCTGGACCAGCGCCAGGGTGAGCTTGGACCCGAACAGCGGTAGGTCCGGCCGCTGCCGCAGCAGATACGGCACCGCCCCGATGTGATCCTCGTGACCGTGGGTGAGCACCAGCCCGACGACGTCGTCGAGACGATCGGAGATGGCGTCGAAGCCGGGCAGGATCAGGTCGACGCCCGGGTGGTGGTCGTCCTCGGGAAACAGCACGCCGCAGTCGATCAGCAGCAGCTGGCCGCGATGCTCCAGCACGGCCATGTTGCGACCGATGTCGCCCAGACCGCCCAACGGGATCACCCGGAGCGCGTTGCCCGGTAAGGTCGGCGGCGTCCTCGTGGCTGACACGGCCGCCACCCTAACAAGGAGCTACGGACCGACCGCCCACCCGGTAGCGGCTCGGGCAATGAGAAAGTCCGTGATCGCCTGCTCGGGGGTTCAGGTAATCACGGACTTCGCGACAATCTTGACCGATCGTCGGCGACTCGTCAGCCGAAAATAGTGCGATCTCGGTCACAGTTTGGTGACGATCGGAGTGTCAGGCCGCGCCCACTACGATCGATCGACGTGACGGCGTTCCCGGCAAGTCCCGACTCGGTCCGGTTGGCGCTTCCGGCCGAGGCGCTCGCGATCGCCCAGATCCAGCGGCGAGCGTGGGAGCAGCGGCTCGCGCCCGAGGCGGCCGCGGTCCTCGGCGAGGTCGACCTCGACGCGATGACCGCCGCCTGGCATCGGGCCATCACCCGTCCGCCGGCCGCGCGCTTCCGGGTGCTCGTCGCCGTGGCCGCCGGGCTCGCCGGTGACCGCGATCGCGTCGTCGGGTTCGCCGCGACCGTGCCGAGCGACGACGCGGACGCCGAGCCGCAGGACGGCGCGATCGACGAGTTCGCCATCGACCCACCAGCGCAGCGGCAGGGTCACGGTTCGCGGCTGCTGCACGCCTGCGTCGACACCCTGAGGGCGGATGGCTTCACCCGCGCCAGCTGGTGGCTCGGCTCCGACGACGTGCTGCGGACGTTCGCGACGGCGGCCGGCTGGGCTCCGGACGGCGCCGCCCGCGAGCTCGGGGTCGATGACGACGAGCACCCGGACGTACGTCTGCAGCAGGTGCGGCTGCACGCCGACATCGCGCCTGAGACCTGAGCCCTCGGCCCTCTGGGGCCGGTCGGCGGGGGCGACCAGCGGACGGGACCTTCGGGTCTCGCCACGCCGCCCCGACCCCACTTCGCGCATCGAACCGCGACTTAGCGCACCGTCGACAGTGCGCGAACTCACACGGAGGTGAGCGAAGTGGGCGTGGGGCCCGACGCAAAGCCGGACCGGGACGATCGAGGCGGGAGTCAGCCGGTCAGGGCGACGTCGTCGCCAGCGACCTCGGCGGTCACGCCGGTGTCGTCGATGCTCACCGAGGTGAGCTTCAGTCCGAGCGGGATGCCGGTGATGTCCACCGGCTTGACCAGGGTCCGGATCAGCAGGTCGACCACGGTCTGCGGCAGCGTGACGTTGGCGACCTCGACCGAGGGATCGGCCAGGGTCAGGGTCTGGGCCGCGGCGTCGAGGCTCGGCCGGCCTGTGACCACCACCTGCAGCTGCTGTCCGAGCACCGAGGTGGTCCTGGTGAAGGACACCTTGCCGTCGCCGGCGGAGCTGACCTTCTCCCCGACCAGCTCGCTCAACGCGCTCAGGTCGATCAGCGCCGTGCCCTGCACGTGGTCGGCGGTCGAGGTCTGGAACCGGTCGTCGCTGTGGACCCCGGTTGCGGTCACGTCCAGCTGGCGGAGCTGCAGCTTCTCACCGGTGGTGACGCCGACGTCCTGGGCCTGCACCCGGACCGAGGAGACGTCGCCGCTCAGCGCCTGCGGAATGAACGGGAAGCTGCCGACGTCGACGGTCGGCAGGGTCGGCGTACCGAGCTTGGGCTGCAGCCGCTCGGCGACCTCGCTGTCGGCCCAGGCCCGGGCGGCGTAGTCGCCGCCGATCACCAGACCGACGCAGACCACGACCGCCAGCACCACCACTACGACGGAACGCACCGGCGAGCGTCGCGGCGCCGGCGGCTGGGCCGGCATCACGACGGTGGGCTCACCCGAGCTCAAGGATCGACTCCATCCCCACCGTCAGGCCGGGCCGCGACCCGACCGCCCGGACGCCCGCCAGCACGCCGGGCATGAACGACACCCGATCCAGCGAGTCGTGCCGGATGGTCAGCGTCTCGCCGGGATCTCCGAACAGCACCTCCTGGTGCGCGACCAGGCCGCGGAGTCGTACGCCGTGCACCCGGATCCCGTCGACCTGCGCCCCGCGGGCGCCGGCGAGCTCCTGGGTGGTCGCGTCCGGCGGCGTGCCGAGCCCCGCCGCCGACCGGGCGGCGGCCACCCGCCGCGCCGTTGCAGCGGCCGTACCGGAGGGTGCGTCGGCCTTGTTCGGGTGGTGCAGCTCGATGATCTCGACGCTCTCGTAGAAGCGGGCCGCCTGCTCGGCGAAGTGCATCATCAAGATCGCCCCGATGGAGAAGTTGGCCGCCACCAGCACCCCGACCCCCGGTCGCGCGGCCAGCGCCGCCCGCAGCTCGGCCAGCCGGTCGTCGGTGAAGCCGGTGGTGCCGACCACGGCGTCGATGCCGTGCTCGATGCACCACGCGAGGTTGTCCATCACGGCGTCCGGGTGGGTGAAGTCGACGGCAACCGAGCAGCCCTCGGCCGGCGTACGATCGTCGCCGACGTCCAGCGCGGCACCGAGCTCGAGGTCGTCGGCAGCCTCGACCGCCCGGCACACCTCGGCCCCCATCCGGCCGCGAGCGCCGAACACCGCCACCGTGATCATCGAGTCTCCCTCCATCGACGCGGCCGGGCAGGTCCCGGCGCCGCGTCAGGTCGAGGCTATAGCCTGCTGCGATGGTGGATCCCCCACACCACGCCCGCTCCGCGACCGGCTCGGCCGGCGCGCAGGCGGCCGGCGCTCGCCGGGGAAGCGCCACCGTCGGCGGATCGCCCAGCAGAGACCCGGTGCTCGGTCAGCTCGCCCACCTGGCGGCCGTCGCTCTCGATTTCGACCAGGGCCGGATCCTGCTCCGGGAACGCCGGGGGACCACCGAGCCGGCGACCGGTGGCGACCGGCCGACCGGCGGCGACAAGCCGGATCCGGGCCGGCCCGCCGGACCGTGGTCGCAGCTGGACGCGTTGGTCCGCGAGGGCGGGACGGCCGTGGTGCTCAACGACGTCGCCGCGGCGCCCGCCGAGTTCCCCCGGTCCCCGCTCCCCGGGGCGTACGTCGCCGTGCCGATCTGGGTGGGTGACGACGTGGAGGGCGTGCTCCGGCTGACCGATGCCGAGCCACGCTCCATCCCCGTCCGGCAGGTCCGCCTCCTGGTGGAGTTCAGCCGGACGATCGGGCTCTATCTCCGGCCGGGCGAGGTCGAGCACGAGATCGACCACGCCGCGGCAGACCTCGCCCGCGCCTTGAGCGACGGCGAGATCGTGCCGTGGTACCAGCCGATCGTCGAGCTGGCCGGCGGCCGGGTGATCGGCGTCGAGGCGCTGGCTCGGTGGCGGCGCCCGAACGGCCGGTTCGAGTCGCCGGCGTCGTTCATCCCGGTCGCCGAGCGATCCGACCTGATCATCGATCTCGATTTCGCCGTGATGCGGCAGGCCATGGCCGACCTCACCGGCTGGCAGCGGACCGCCCCCGACTTCCGGCTCAGCCTCAACCTCTCCGGCCGCCATCTCGACCAGTCCGACTGGCTGGACCGGCTGACCGACGCGACCACCGCCGCGGCGCTGGCGCCGGAAAGCATCGATCTCGAGCTGACCGAGACGGCGCGGCCGACCGACATCGAGCGTGGCTGGGTGATGATCGAGAAGCTCCGCGCCCTCGGCTACACGGTCTGGTTCGACGACTTCGGCGCGGGCTACTACGACCTCCAGGATCTGGTCCGGCTGCCGGTCGACGGCCTGAAGATCGACCGCTCGTTCGCCGACCAGCTCGACCAGCCGATCAACGACGCCCTGGTCAGTGCCCTGACGGCGGCCGCCGCGCGGGTCGGCATCAAGGTGACCATCGAGGGCATCGAGACGCCGCGCCAGGCCGAGCTCGCCCGCGCCCTGGGCTGCCACTTCGCCCAGGGCTTCTACTGGTCGCGGCCGGTTCCCACGGGCGAGGTGGCGCGTTGGCTGACCGCCACCGGCGGTATCGGCGCCCCGCCGGCCGCTCCCGGCTGATCGAGCGCCAGCGCCGGACCCTGACCCAGGTCGCAGCCGGCCTCGCGCAGCGCACGCAACTGGTCCTCATCGGCGATCTGGGCGGCCAGCACGCGGTAGCCGAAGGCGTGCGCCGTCTCCACCGTCAACCGGAGCAGGATCGGCCCGACACCGGCGCCGAGCAGCCGCTCGTCCAACCGGACATGGTCGAACGGGAGCTGCGCCCAGCGGTCCGTCGCCCCCGAACCGGCCCCGAACCCGTCCATGCACACCGACACACCCAGTCCCTGCAGCTGGGTCAGGTGGCCGAGCACCCTGAGATCGTCCAGTACGTCCACCGCCGGCACCAGCAGCATCAGCGACCCGGGACGTACGCCCATGGCCAGCGCGGACCGTACGTCGTCGACGATCCGGGGCTGGGACAGATGGCGAGCGGTGATCGGGACGACCCGGACGAGCTCGACGTCCGCGGCGACACCGGCGGTCGGACGTGGATCCGAGCCCGGGGAGGCGCCCAGCCGCAAGACCCAGGCATCCAGCTCGCACATCGACTCGGTGCCGTCGAGCACGTCGATGACCTCGGATCGCGCCAGCGACCCACCGTCGGGGTCGATCAGGACCGCCTCCAGCTGTGCCGCCACGACCGTCAGGTCCCCCAGATCCAGGATCGGGTCTCGGCGCAATGTCACCTCGTCGCCTCGGACGGCGTCGAGCACACCGCGCTCCATCGCTGCCCGGCGCGCCAGCTCGGCCCGCAACGAGGCGGCGAAGACCTCCACCCGCCCGCGCCCGTTGGCCTTCGCGAGATAGGCCGCCTGATCCGCTTCGTGCACCAGCCGGTCCGGGTCGACACCGCCGTCGGAATTGATGGCCACGCCGATGCTGGCCCCGATCCCAGCCTGCCGTCCGGAGGTCAGCGAGATCGGCTCGGCGATCGCTCGGACCAGCCGCTCGGCAACCCCTACGGCGGCCGGCTCGTCCACGACCGGTTCGAGCAGCACCACGAACTCGTCACCGCCCAGCCGAGCGACCACGTCGCCGGCACGGACCGCGGACTCCATCCGGCGAGCGGTGGTATGCAGCACCTCGTCACCGGCCCGGTGACCGAGTGTGTCGTTGACCCGTTTAAAGCCGTCGAGGTCGACGAACAACAGCCCGACGATCGCTCCCGAACGCTGGGCGCGAGCGAGGGCGCCGCGGATCAGCAGCATCGCCTGGGGTCGGTTGGCCAACCCGGTCAGCGCGTCGTGGCTGGCCTGCCGCGCCAGCTCCAGCTGGGCCTGCTGGCGCTCGGCGTCGACGGCCTTGATCTGGTGGATCGACAGGTTGATCCGGGCGATCACCAGCAGGAAGATCGTCACCGACCCGACCACCACCGCCCACACGTCCAGCCGGCCGCCGGTCAGCTGCTGCACGGCCAGGGTGCCGGGTGCGACCAGCACGGCGACGGTCAGTGCGACCAGCCGCCAGCGGCTGAACGTGGCGTCCGAGGCCGGGTCCGGCTCGGTGAGCTCCGTCATCGAGCGGTGCAGCGCCGCCGCCCCCCAGAGGGCATACGAGGCGAGCCAGAGCCAGTCGATCTGGTCGGTGGCGTCGAAGACGAGCATGTTGAACGCGCTGGCCGCGGTGTCGGCGACGATCAGGAGCGCCAGGGCGGCGACCAGCAGCCGGAACGCCGGCGTACGTCCGCCCGGCGTGGTCACCATCCGGATCAAGATCGCGGCCAGCACGATGTCGGCGACCGGGTACGCCACCGCGATCACCGCGGCCAGGACGGAGTCCTGGAACGTGACGATGGTCGGCCGGGCCAGCAGCACCCAGGACAGCACACCCAGCGCCGTGGTGAGGATGGCGCTGTCCAGCACGCCGGCCGTGTCCGCGCGCAGCTTCTTGCTCCGGATCAGCAGGATCAGCCCGGCGGCCACGAAGGGGTAGCCGATCAGGTACACCGGATCGGCCACCGAGGGGAAATCGTCGTTGCCCATCACGTCGGCATTCCAGCTGGCGACCGCGTCGCCGGCGGACCAGACCAGCATCCCGGCCGCCATCAGATACCACGGCAGCGGCCGGCGCGGTCGGTGCAACCGGGTCCCGACGACGATGCCGGCCGCTGAAGCCACACCGAACGCCTGATAGACGACGTCCCGCGGGAGGCCGGACGGCACCAGGTAGTACACGGCAATGCCCACGGCCCCGGCCGCGAGGAAGATCAGCCAGGCCTTTGTCGGCACCGGACGCCGCCCGCCGGGCGCAGCGGGACGCGCGATCGAGGTCTCGGTCATGGTGTGCCGTCGCCTTCGGCCCGATACTGCCGCGCCAGCGTCGGTCGCCCGGTCCGGCGCAGGTCGCGCCGCAGCGCCACCGCGGGAATGCCGTCGGGCAGCCCGTCGACCGCGCCGGCCGGGGTATGGAACAGCCACAGCGACAGCGACCGGTACGCCGCCCAGTCGCCGAACCGGACCCGCAGCGACGCGATCTCGCTGCCGCCGTCGCTCGATCGGATCCGGACCGTCTGGAGCAGGACCGGGTCGGCACCGCCGGGCAACGACAGCGCGATCTCGCCGGACGGCGCCAGCGAGCCCTTCGGCAGCCGGACCGCGGCACCGCCGACGGAGATGTCGACCAGCTCGCCCGGGATCTCCCCGAGCGTGACCGGCGCGCGGAGGACGACCCGATAGGCGTTGCGACGCGAGGTCGCGAACTCTGCAGCCTGGATCCGGCGGATCCCCATCACCAGCACCAGGCCGGCAAGGATCAGCCAGACTCCGGACGCGACCGTGGACGCCGCCGTGGTGTGCCAGGGGACGAGACCCGACAGGCCGAGGAGGGCGTACACCGCGACGAACGCCAGCACGGCGACGAGCCCCCACAGCACGCGGGGAGCCTGACCGCGGGCCCGCTGGTTCGCACCCGCCTTCGGCGTCACCTGGAACTGCAGCGTCCTGCGAGTGAGCAGCCAGAACAGGCACGACAGCCCGACCGGAACGCGCAGGATCCGCAACGCGAACGCGGTCGGCCAGTGCAGATGTAGCCGATACATCGCGCGCGAGCCCCACAACCGGATGGTGAACATCACCACGAACACGGCCAGGAACAGCCACGGGTTCGCGGTCGACACCTGTGCGCCGCTGACCAGCACGATCGCCGGGATCAAGAACGCGAACACGGTCCCCACGCCCTCCAGCCACCACAGCGTGCCGCTCAGGTATTCGTAGTAGTTGCGCCACGACAGCCAACGCTTCGCCGCCCAGAGCCGCTCCCGGACCAGGACCTGCATCGAGCCCATCCCCCACCGGCGGCGTTGCAGCAGGTATTGATCGGGGGTCGCCGGGGCCAGGCCGAGGGCGAGCACCTGGTGGTGGTATGCCGTCTTCCAGTCCTTGCGGAGCAGGTTCAGCGTGGTGTGCATGTCCTCCACGATCGTGTCGGTGGAGATGCCGCCGACCTCACGCAGTGCGCTCACCCTGATCAGCGACGTCGAACCGCACCAGAAGGGCCCTGCGCCGTCGTGGTTGCGGGCCGGCAGCAACACGTGGAAGAACATGCCCTGCTCGCCGGTGTCGCCGTCGTCGTCGAAGGCGCCCGAGTTGTAGTAAGTCTGTGGGGCCTGCACCAGGGCCAGCCGCTCGTCATGGAACCAGCCGAGGGTGGCGGTCAGGAAGTGCGGCAGCGGAACGTGGTCGCAGTCCAGCACGGCGACGACGTCGATCGGCTCGGCCCCGTCCTCGGTCTCGCGGTGCATCAGGTCGAGCGCGTGATTCATATTGCCGGCCTTGGCGTGGCTGTGCTCGTCGCGGCGGACGTACCTGGCGCCGAGGTCGCGGCACAGCTCGGCCACCCACGGCCGGTCGCCGTCGTCCAGCACCCAGGTCTGGTGGGCGGGCTCGAGCCGGCACGCCGCGGCGATGGTCGGCGCGATCACCTCGACCGGTTCGTTGTAGGTCGGGATGAAGACCGCCGACCGCAGGCCCGGCTCGGCGGTCGTCACCGGTTCCGGCCGGCGGCAGTCGATGTTCCACAAGGTGACCGCGCGGATCACCAGCCCGAACACGGGAAACAGCTCGAACGCGACGAGGACCAGCGCCACGGCGAGGTTCCAGCCGCCGGACGGCAGGGTGAACAGCACCCGCCAGCTGACGTACAACAGGAGGGCGATGATCGAGCCGAGGACGCCGGCGTGCGCGATCAGCCGGGACCTGGTCGTCTCGGTGCCGAGATAGTCGATGCCGGCGGCCCAGCCGGCAAGCGCGCCGTCCGCTCCCAACGCACCGCGCCGCACCCGGGCCGCGACGGGTCGGCCGGCGGGTAGCGATCCGGAGACGGACGGCGCAGGTCCGGACGCGAGTGGCTCGGCGGCCACCGGGGAATCCTGGGACTGGCTCGGGTGCACATGACCTCCTGTCAGACCCCCGAGTCGTGGTTATCGTATCGGGGCCCGCCGTCGAGGCCAGGTAGCCTTCGGATCATGCCGCACTCCTCCACCCGACAGGCTGACGAGCACCAGCCCGGCGGGCATCCCGGGCACGGTCACGGGCACCACCACGGCGTGATGCACGGCTTCGTCGTCCGGCCGTACGACCTCGTGGTGGGCGGCGTGCTGATGCGCGGGACGTACGCCGCGATCGCCGAGCTGCTCGCCACCACGATGCCCACGGACGGCACGGTGATCGACATCGGCACCGGGCCGGGCCGGGTGCCCGTCCTGGTCGGCCGGCGGCGTCACGACCTCGAGGTGATCGGAATCGACCCGTCGGCGGACATGCTGCAACGCGCGCGGAAGCGCGCAGCGGGGATCGCGAACGTGGCCTTCGTCGAAGCCGGCTCCGAGGACCTGCCGCTGGAGTCCAACTCGGTCGACGCGGTGATCTCCAGCCTCAGCTCCCACCACTGGGCCGACGTGAAGGCCGCGGTGGCCGAACAGACGCGGGTGCTGAAGTTTGGCGGCCGGCTCTGGCTGATCGACATGAACCGGCACATCGCCGACGACCTCCGGGCCACCGTCGCCCGGGCCGGCCTCAGCCTGCTGGACGAGCCGAACCCGCTGCCGCGGGGAGCCCGCCGCCGGTTCACGGTGATCGCCGCCCTCAAGCCGGGCTGACGCGGCTCTGCCGCCACCCTTCCTGCCCGGAAACTGTGCAGCTGTTGCAGCTTTCGCCAGCCTCCCGGCACGGAAACTGTGCGGCTGTTGCAGCCTCGCCAGCCTCCCGGCCCGGAAACTGTGCGGCTGTTGCAGTCTCGGCCGGCGTGTCGCTGCAGGAGCTGAACACTTTCCGGTCGGGGACGGGGCGCGCGCGGTCGGTCGGGGAGGCGCGGGCGGAGGGCGAGAGGGAGCGAGGGAGAGGGAAGGGGCGGAGGGCGGGTCAGCGGGCCAGCAGGCGGTCGACCTTGCGCCGGTCGAAGCGGGGGCCGACGACGGCGAGCAGCGCCGGCTGCCCGAACAGCTCGGCCGCCTCACGCTGCAGATCCTCGGCGCCGACCGCCTCGTACCGCGACAGCACCTCGGTCAGCGTCCGCTCGTCGCCCATCAGGGCCGTGGTGCCGAGCCGGCCCATCCGGGCGGAGGGGTTCTCGTACGCGAGCACGGTCTGCCCGCGCAGCTGGCCCTTGGCGCGGGTCAGCTCCTCGTCGGTGACGCCGCGCGCGGCGACGTCGTCGAGCACACCGCGGACCACGGCCACGATCTCCGGCAGCGCCTCGGGCGAGCACTGCCACTCGATGGTCCACAGGCCGGCATCGGAGTAGCTGGTCTCCCCCGCGTCGATGCCGTAGGTCAGTCCACGCCGCTCGCGGACCTCGACGAACAGCCGCGAGGACATCCCGCCGCCGACGATCGCCGACAGCAGGCCGACCGGATAGCGACGGTCGTCGAAGACCGCCGGCCCGGGCAGGGCGAGCACCACGCTGCACTGCTCGGTGCCGCGCCGCCGGCTGACCACCTGGCCGGTATCGCGGGTGGCCGTGCGAGTTGGTCGTGGTCCGCGGGCGGCCCGCGCCGCCGGCAGGGCCAGCGTCGAGAGCCGCTCGACGAGGCGCTCGTGCGACACGTTCCCGGCGGCCGCGACGACGGTGCTGGTCGGACCGTAGTGGCGGCGCCAGTGCCCGACGACCTGGCGCCGGTCGAGGGCGGAGACGGACTCCGGCGAGCCGATCACGGGACGGCCGAGGCCGTGCTCACCGAACATGCCGGCCGCCATCAGCTCTTGAACCGACTCCGCGGGGTCGTCGGCATGCATCGCGATCTCGTCCAGGATCACCGCGCGCTCCGACTCCACGTCGATCGCCCTGATCAGCGACGAGCCGATCATGTCGGTGAGCACGTCGACCGCAAGCTCGGCGTCCACGTCGAGCACCCGGGCATAGAAGCCGGTGTGCTCCTTGGCGGTGTAGGCGTTCAGGTCACCGCCGACGGCATCGATCGCGGCCGAGATCTGCTCGGCGCTGCGCGACGGGGTGCCCTTGAACAGTACGTGCTCGAGGAAGTGCGACGCCCCGTGCAGGCCGGGGCTCTCGTTGCGCGAGCCGACCCCGACGTACGCGCCGACGCTGAAGGTCCGGCTACCGGTCATCTTCTCGGTGACGACCCGCAACCCGCCGGGCAGCACGGTGCTGCGGATCTCCCCCGAGCGGTACGCGACCCGCCGGCGCCGCTGCGCCGGTCCCGCCGTCACGGCGCTGCTCCCGCCCCCTGATCGGAAACTGTGCAGCTGTTGCACCGACGCGCCGGCGCCGGATGCAACAGCTGCACAGTTTCTCCGAGCCGATCAGGCGTTTGCCGGCTCCTGCTCCTCGATCACCGGCACCAGCGACAGCTTGCCGCGGTCGTCGATGTCGGAGATCTCGACCTGGAGCTTCTGGCCGACGCTGACCACGTCCTCGACGTTCTCCACCCGCGAGCCGCCGGCCAGCGGGCGCAGCTTGGAGATGTGCAGCAGGCCGTCCTTGCCGGGCAGCAGCGACACGAACGCGCCGAAGTTGGTGATCTTGACGATCGTGCCGAGGTAGCGCTCGCCCTTCTCCGGCATGGTCGGGTTGGCGATCGCGTTGATCATCGCCCGGGCCGCCTCGGCCTTGTCGCCGGCGTCGGCGCCGACATAGATCGTGCCGTCGTCCTCGATGCTGATCTGGGCGCCGGTGTCGTCCTGGATCTGGTTGATCACCTTGCCCTTGGGCCCGATCACCTCGCCGATCTTGTCGACCGGGATGTGGATCGTGATGATCCGCGGCGCGAACAGGCTCATCTCGTCCGGCCGGTCGATCGCCTCGCCCATCACCTCGAGCAGCGTCGTCCGGGCGTCCTTGGCCTGATTCAGCGCGCCGGCCAGCACCTCGGCGGGGATGCCGTCGAGCTTGGTGTCCAGCTGCAGCGCGGTGATGTACTCCGAGGTGCCGGCGACCTTGAAGTCCATGTCGCCGAACGCGTCCTCGGCACCCAGGATGTCGGTCAGCGCGACGTAGCGGGTCTCGCCGTCGACGGTGTCGGAGACCAGGCCCATGGCGATGCCGGCAACCGGGGCGCGCAGCGGCACACCGGCGTTCAGCAGCGACAGGGTCGAGGCGCAGACAGAGCCCATCGAGGTCGAGCCGTTGGACCCGAGGGCCTCCGACACCTGCCGGATCGCGTACGGGAACTCCTCGCGGGTCGGCAGCACGGGGATCAGCGCCCGCTCGGCAAGCGCGCCGTGGCCGATCTCGCGCCGCTTCGGCGATCCCACCCGGCCGGTCTCACCGGTCGAGTACGGCGGGAAGTTGTAGTTGTGCATGTAGCGCTTGGTGGTCTCCGGAGCCAGCGTGTCGAGCTTCTGCTCCATGCTCAGCATGTTCAGCGTGGAGACGCCCAGGATCTGGGTCTCGCCGCGCTGGAACAGGGCCGAGCCGTGCACCCGCGGCAGCACCGCGACCTCGGCCGACAGCGTCCGGATGTCGGTCAGCCCGCGGCCGTCGATCCGCACCTTCTCGGTGAGGATCTTCTGCCGGACGAGCTTCTTGGTCAGCGCCCGGTAGGCACCGGTGATCTCCTTCTCGCGGCCCTCGAAGTCGCCGGCGAGCTGAGCCTTGATCTTGTCCTTGAGCACCTCGGTCTCGGTCTCCCGGGTGTGCTTGTCGGCGATCGACATCACCTGCGACAGCTCGGCCGTGGCGGCCTCGGCCACCGCGGCGTAGACGTCGTCTTGGTAGTCCAGGAAGATCGGGAACTCGGCGGTGTCCTTCGGGAACTTCGCCACCAGTTCGGCCTGCGCGTCGCACAGGGCCTTGATGAACGGCTTCGCCGCCTCCAGGCCCGCGGCCACGATCTCCTCGGTCGGGGCGGTCTTGCCGCCGCGGACCAGGTCCCAGGTCTGCTCGGTGGCCTCGGCCTCGACCATCATGATCGCGACGTCGCCGTTCGCGACGACCCGGCCGGCGACGACCATGTCGAACGCCGCCTCCTCGAGCTGGTCGACATCGGGGAAGCCGACCCACTGATCGCCGATCAGGGCCACCCGGACGCCGCCGATCGGGCCGGTGAACGGCAGCCCGCCGAGCGTGGTGGACAGCGACGCGGCGTTGATGGCGACCACGTCGTACAGCTTGTTCGGGTTCAGCGCCATCACCGTGACGACGACCTGGACCTCGTTCCGCAGGCCCTTGACGAAGCAGGGCCGCAGCGGCCGGTCGATCAGCCGGCAGGTGAGGATCGCGCCCTCGCTCGGGCGGCCCTCGCGGCGGAAGAACGAGCCGGGGATCCGGCCCAGGGCGTACATCCGCTCCTCGACGTCCACCGTCAGCGGGAAGAAGTCGATGGCGTCACGCGGCTTGTTCTGCGCCGTCGTCGCCGACAGCAGCATGGTGTCGTCGTCGAGATAGACGGTCGCCGAGCCGGCGGCCTGGCGGGCCAGCAGGCCCGTCTCGAAGCGGACGACGTGCTTGCCCAGCGGGCCGTTGTCGATCACGGCCTCGCTGAACTGAAGGTCTGGTCCCTCCACAGGGATTCTCCTGATTCTCGACCTCGCGACGAAGCGCGAGGCCGGTTACGGATTGCATCCGCACACCAGTTCCACCCCGGGGACACCCTGGACCGGATCGTTGCCGGTCTTCGATCGAGGTTCGCGGGCGAGGTTCCGTCGGAACGTCCCGAAAACCACTACCGAGGACCGAACTGCGCCGGATCCGTACGGAAGTCGCGAGTCCGTGGGCTCGTGGGTGGGATGCAATCTCACTGGTGGTTTAGACGTGTGAAGTTGTGGGTAAAGCGGAGATGCGGCCCGCTGGGAGCAGAGCTCTCAGGCGGGCCGCACCATGGTCAGCGCCGAAGGCCGAGGCGCTCGATCAGCGATCGGTAGCGCTCGATGTCGGTCTTCGCGACGTAGTTGAGGAGCCGACGCCGCTGACCGACCAGGAGCATGAGGCCCCGGCGGCTGTGGTGGTCGTGCTTGTGCTCCTTGAGGTGCTCGGTCAGGTGGGCGATCCGCTTGGTCAGGATCGCGACCTGGACCTCCGGAGAACCGGTGTCACCTTCGTGGGTCGCGTATTCGGCGATGATCTTCTCTTTGGCTGCAGCGTCGATCGACACGCAGTTCTCCTCTCGGTTTCCCGCTGCGCGGCGCCCCCTGCCCGGCTCCGGAAGCTCGTTCCGGAGGGGATTCACCTGGTGTGAGCGGGAGCTCTTGGGTGTCCGCGGCCGCATGCACGGCTCCTCAACGCTACCAGCGAGTCCTCCGAGCACCCAATTCGCACCCTCACGCCCCCGGAAACTGTGCGGTTGTCGCAGCCTCCGCCGGCGTGTCGCTGCATCAACGGCACACTTTCCGGGGGCGCAGGGACGGGCCGCGGGCCGGGGGCGGGGGGACGGGTCGGGACGGGGAAGTCGGTGGCAGCTAAGACCGCAGCTACAGGGCGAGGGTGGCGTCGGCGACCGGAAGCCCGAGCGCACGGGCGGGACTCGGCCAGCGGGTGCCGCCCGGGAGGCGGGTGAGCAGCGCCGAGCCGTTGAACGGGCGGCGGGTCGGGTCCACCTCGGTCGCGGCCCAGACCAGGTCGGCCAGCTGCGGGCTGATCCGGCGGATGGCCTCCATCGCGGCCGGGTTGCGCCGGCCGTTGAGGATGGCGTACGTCACCGGCTCCCACTCCTCCCCCGGGAACAGCCGCTGCCCGCTGGCCGCGTAGGCGAGGCAGCACCCCCACGACCACACGTCGGCGGCGGCCATCGTGCCGCGGCCGAGGATGGTCTCCGGCGCGACGTAGCCCAGCGTGGCGAAGCCGGTGCTGCCGGGCATGGTGGCGGTCACGTCCGCCAGCTTGGCGATGCCGAGGTCGACGATGACCGGCCCGTGGTCGGTGAGCATCACGTTCGCGGGCTTCAGGTCGCGGTGGGTGACCGCCCTGGCGTGGAAGTCGGCCAGGCCGGCGGCCAGCACGACCGCGAGATGGGTCAGCGCGGCCGGGTCGCTGATCGGTCCCGAGCGGTGCACGAAGTCCCACAGGTTCGGGCCGAACAGCCGGTCCATCACCAGGAAGTGGCCGACGCCGCCGTGGTCGGTGCTGGCGTGTCCGACGGTGACGATCTTCACCGTGTACGGCCCGGTGGCCTGGGCGAGCGCCTCCATCTCCCGGAGCAGCCGGACCTGGGCGTCGGCGTCGTCCAGCACGTCGCGCATCACCTTGATCGCGACGTCGCGGCGGTCGGTCCGGTGCCGGCCCGCGTACACCACGCTCATCCCGCCGACGCCGAGCCGGCCCAGCAGGGCGTACGACCCGATCCGGCGCGGATCATGCGGTTTCAGCGGCGCCAGCGCGGGGGCGTACGCGGCCCAGGAGTTGGTCTCCGCCCCCGGCATCACCGCGGTCGGCCGGGGACCGGCGGACGCCGCTCCGGCCGGCATGTCCGGAGCGGACACGACGCGCGCCGGAGCGGCCGGCCGACCCGGCCCGCGCAGCCGGCCTGAGCCGGCCGGGTCAGGTCGGGCGAAGAGCCGCCGGTACTTCGCCGCCGGCCGCTCGGGCGCGGCGACCGCACCGGCTGACGCTGCCTCTGCGCCCGGTGCGGAAGCCGGAGCCGGCTGGGAACCGGTCCCGGGTCGCTCCTGGGGTGACTCGACGGGCCGCCACGGCAGCCCCAGGCTGCGCGGCCGGTCGCGCACCGGCCGCTCGGACTTCGCCGGGGTCGAGAGCTCGCCGACCCAGCCCGGCTCGGCGACGGCCTCCAGCCGTACGGTCCGGACCAGCACCGCGCTGAGCGCGACCTCGGCGCCGATCCCGATCAACAGCGCCACCCGCGACCACACCATCAGGTCGCCGATGATCAGCGCCAGGATGCCGGCCGAGAAGCCGATCACGAAACGCGGGTCGGCATACCACGGCGCGACGGCGCGTCCGCGGGCCCCGGTGACGGCAGCGTGCACCATCCGGAACCGGCGGCCGAGCAGGATCGGGGTGAGGATGAAGGTCAGCGCGAAGACGAGCAGCACGGCGTGGTCGCTGTCCACCGACCAGTGCACGGACGGGGTCAGCGGGACCCCGAACATCACCGGACGCCGCTGGCCGAGGTCGGCCCGCACGCCGGCTGTGTCGAAGCCGTCGATCACGGCCAGCCACCACCACAGGCTGAGGCCGGTCGCCGCGAGCCAGACCAGCCCGGCGGTGACGGGGTTGGCCCTGGTGTCCTCGACCAGCCGGACGGCGGACTCGGCGGCGGTCCGCGGCCGGCGCCGCTGCACCTTCCAGATCCGGCGGAACGCGAACCGGAGGCTGGTCAGCCGGTAGCTGTGGATCAGCGAGAGCCGGCGCAGCAGGAACAGCACCGGGACGGGCACCAAGGCGTAGACGAGCAGCGCGAGAAGCAGCCTGCGGCTCGGATCGACGACGAACGAGAACAGCGCGAACAGCTGGCTCAGCACGTCCTGCGGGATGCCGAACACGCCTCTGCCTCCGCTCGCATGGTCCAGACCCCGGGCGGAGCCGTCCCATCGAGGGTAGACGACCGCTGGCTCCGACGGCAGATGCTCCGTCGTGGCCGCGAGTTGATCTTGCCCCGCGGCGACTGGCGTGGCCCGTCACGACGAGGGAGCAACCGTCGTCGTGAGTGGCGGTCGGACCTGGCCGTGGCCGCCGGCAACCCCGTCCTGTCAGCTCGGCTCCAGGGCGAGAAACGTCCCGGACCCTCGCGATTTTGGTCGCTGAGAACATAACGAAACGATGGGTCGTCCGGAGCGGTTCGTCCGACGGCGAGGCCCGTGGGTGATAAGCAGATGCGATGATCACGGTCGCCGGCCTGACGCCCTCGCTCGACCTCACCTACCTCGTCGACGACCTCCGGCTCGGGGAGATCCACCGCCCGACGCAACTCCTCGCCTGCGCCGGCGGCAAGTCGCTGAACATGGCCCGGGTCGCCCACCGGCTGGGCGCGGACGTGCGGGTGATCGCGGTGCTCGGCGGCCCGACCGGCGACAACGTGGCGGCCCGGCTGTCAGTCGACGGGGTCGCCTTCGACGTGGTGGGCTCCCCGGTCGAGACCCGCACCTGCGTGTCGATCGCGTCGGCCGGCCACGACGAGCTGACCGAGGTCTATCAGTACGCCCCGCCGATGCCGAGCGAGGTCTGGCGCCGGTTCCTCGCCACCGCCGACGTGGATCTCACCAGGCGCCCCGGTTGGCTGGCGATCAGCGGCGCACCCCCGGCCGAGCTGCCCGACGACGCACTCGCCGACCTGATCCGCCTCGCGCACGCCCGCGGCGTCCGGGCCGCCGTCGATACCCATGGTCCTGCGCTGTCCGCCGCCATCGACGTCGGTCCCGAGCTGGTCAAGGTGAACCGGGCGGAGGCGGCCGAGCTGGTCGGAGTGCCCGCCGACCAGGCCGACCTGGCCGACCTCGCCGCCCGGATCCGCGCCCGGTCCGGCGGGATCGTGGTGATCACCGACGGCCGGGCCGGCGCGCTCGGGCTGACCGGCGACCAGATCCTGCGAGTCCGACCGCCGAGCCGGATCGGTCGCTTCCCGGTCGGCAGCGGCGACGCGTTCCTCGGCGCTCTGGTGGCCGGGCTGGATCGTGGCCGGGCCGTCGCCGACGCTCTGCGCGACGCCGCCGCGGCCGGCACCGCCAACGCTTTGCTACCCGGGCCCGGCACGCTGGACCCGCGGACGGTGGCCGAGATCGCCGCGACGACAGAGGTCAGTGAGGTTGCCACCGGCTGATTCCTCAGCTTCATGACAGCGTTGTCAGCGGCCGCGGACCGTAGCTCAAGGGAATCTTGCGGAAGCCAAGGAAAGCCTCAAGACGGGCCGAAACCTCCAGATCAAGTCAGTTGAAGGTTTGACCAACTCCTGATTGAGTGCGAAGAGTTGAATGATCAATTGTCGAGGTCGATCGATCAGGATTGCGGCATCAGCCCAACCGGGCAGGAAATCATCCCCCAGGAGCCACGATTCCGATGAGCATCACCGATCTCGATCTCGATAGCGTCATCAACGGCACCGGCGTGGACAGCGCCCGGCCGGCCGATCACACCGCGCAGGGCACCGGCGCCGCGGACAGCCTGGCCTCGTACCTGCGTCAGCACCAGGAGGACCTGGACTCGCTGCCGACGTACCGGCCGGTGATCGGCGCCATCATCCCGGCGTACAACGAGGCCGAGACCATCGCCGCGGTGCTGAAGTCGCTGCTCAAGCAGACCCGGCTGCCGGACCAGATCCACGTGATCGTCAACAACACCAAGGACGACACGTTCGAGATCGCGGCCAAGTTCGCCGGCCCGCACACCGGCAAGAAGCTCTTCAAGGGTGCCAAGGAGCGGCAGACCACCGAGGTGTTCGTGCACGACATCGGCGCGAACCCCGACAAGAAGGTCGGCGCGCTGAACTACGGCTTCGAGCAGATCCCGCACGCCGACTACCTGCTCGGCGTCGACGGCGACACCGTGCTGGCCCGCGACGCCGTGGCCAGGCTCGAGGCCGAGGCCACGTCCGACACCCGGATCGGCGGCATCTCCGCGATCTACTCGATCGACGACACGCCTCGGCGCGGTCTGCTCGGGCAGCTCCTGATCGCCGGCCAGCGGGCCCAGTTCGCCGCCTTCAACATGCAGAACATGCTGCGCGGCCGCAACATGGCGGTGCTCGGCGGCCAGTGCTCGATCTTCTCGATGCGGGCGCTGCGCGACGTGATGAAGGCCAACCGGCAGCAGACCCCGTGGGTGAACGACTCCGAGGTCGAGGACAGCCTGCTCAGCCTGCAGATCAAGAGCGCCGGCTACCTGACCAAGATCTCGGCCACCGCCCGCGCCGACGTCGGCGGGATGACCACCATCCGCTCGCTGGACGGCCAGCAGGTCAAGTGGAACTACGGCGCCATCGACCTGATGTGGCCGGGCCAGCGCGGCGACACCAAGGGCCAGCCGTTCCACCCGAACCTGCGGCTGCGCTGGGCGGAGAACCTGGGCATGGCGACCAACATCTTCACCCGGATCGCGTTCGTCCTGCTGCTCGCCGGTGCCCTGTCGATCCACGCGTTCGAGTTCAGCCCGCTCTGGCTGATTCCGCCGGTCGTTGCGATCCTGCTGAACGTCCGGATCGCGATGTCGATGAAGAACCGGACCTGGCGCGACGTCGTGTTCGCGGCCACCGGCCTGCCGGCCGAGCTCTACATGTGGCTGCGCGCCGGGCACTTCGTCCGGGCCTGGGTGAAGTTCCTGTCCCGGGTCAAGACCGACAACTGGGCCGAGCAGGCCAAGGCCGAGCGTGGCTCGGGCAACGCGTACCTGACGCCGCTGATCGTGCTGGTCGTCACCTTCATCGCGCTGGGCATCACCTGGTTCCGGCTGCCGATCATGATCCAGTCCTCGATCCTGTGGCTCGGCTGGCCGGTGCTGTACGTCGTCACCATCGCCCAGACCGTCGTGATGATCGGCAAGCTGCTCCGCCGCCAGCACGGCTATAAGGTCTGATCTGCTCCGTGCCCTGAGCCTGTCGAAAGGCATCCGTTGCCCTTCGACAGGCTCAGGACACACGACCGAGAACTCCCGAGCCCCCGGCGGCCACCGCCCCGGGGGCTCGGTGAGCGTCCGGGCGTAAGGGATCAGGCGCCGTGCAGGATGTGCCGGACCTGCTCGACATCGTGCTGCATCTGCTCGATCAGCGCGGCCCGGCCGCGGTACTTCACCTGGCCGCGCAGCCGGGCATAGAACTCGATCGCGATCTCCACCCCGTAGAGCTCGAGATCGTCGCGGTCGAGGACGTACGCCTCCACCCGGCGCTCGACGCCGCCGAAGGTCGGGTTGGTGCCGACCGAGATCGCCGCCGGCCAGCGCGGCTCCCGGCCGTCCAGCCGCCGGACCCAGCCCGCGTACACCCCGTCGGCGGGGACCGCGAAGCCGGGCTGCACCGGCACGTTGGCCGTCGGGAAGCCCAGCTCGCGGCCGCGCTGATCGCCCTTGACCACGACCCCGGTGAAGCGGAACACCTGGTCGCTGAGCTCGCGGACCCGGCCGAAGTCGCCGTCCAGCACGGCGTGCCGGATCAGCGTCGACGAGCTCGGCGTGGTGCCGTCGGTGACCAGGCCGAGCGGTTCGACCACGAACTCGTCCCCGCCCAGCTCGGCCAGGGTGTGGACGTCCCCCGCCGCCCGGAAGCCGAAGCGGAAGTTCTCCCCCACCACGATCCGGGCCGGCCGCAGCGGGCGCAGCACCCGGTCGACGAACTCGGCCGGGCTCCAGCTCGCCACCTCGGGGGTGAAGTCCACCACCACCACCTCGTCCACCCCGCCCTCGAGCAGCAGCTCCCGGCGATGCTCGAGCGTGCACAGCAGCGGCGGCGCCTGGTCGGGGCGGACGACCGACATCGGGTGCGGCCAGAAGGTCACCGCGACGAGCCGCGGGTCCGGCTCGGACGCCTTCGCGTGCCGGAGCAGCTCGACGTGACCGCGGTGCACGCCGTCGAAGTTGCCGATCACGACCACCGTGCGCGGGCTCATCGGCCTCCCTCTGGATCGTCCCTGGACAAACAGCGTCAGTTAACCACGCTGGACCGATGGGCCCGTGGGTTGTCAGAATCTCAGCAGCGGCGGTTCTGGGGGTGAGTGCGTGGCGGCGACGACGGTGACCAGCATCCTGCTCGCCCTGTTCGGCACGGCGCTGGTCGGCTTCGCGGTGCGCAACCTCTTCGGCAACTGGGAGCCGATCGTCAAGCGGACGCCCGAGCAGCTCCGCGAGGCCGAGGTGCAGCGGGCCATCCGCCGGCTGCGGGCCGAGATCGACCGGTTCGAGCGGGGCGGCTAGTCCGACCGCTCCACCACCCGGCCCCAGCTGTACCGGGTGTGGCTGTACGGCTCCTTGCCGAACGCGTACGCGACCGCGGGCTCGATCCGGAACACCAACACCCCGGGTCGGCCGCCCTGCAGGAAGCCGCCGACGCCCACGTCGAAGTGCCAGTCCGGTCCGTACTTGGCCTCCCAGGCGTCTGACAGCTGCCGCAGCCGGGCCGGGTCGGCCACCGGCTCGGCGCGGCCCTCGAGCACCAGGTCCATCCCGCCGGTCAGGTCGTTGCGCCCGGTGGTCACCGCGACCGAGCGGTTGGCGGCAATGTTGCGCGCCTTCTGCTCGGTGTCGCCGGTGCACAGGTGCAGCGCGCCGCCGGTCCAGACCGCGATCAGCGGCGTGACGTGCGGCCGGCCGTCGGCTCGGACGGTGGTCAGCCAGTACAGTTCGGCGGCCGCCAGCCGCGCCTCGGCCACCGGCCACGGGGTCGCCTCCGCTCCCGCCTCGCCGTAGCGCTCGTCCAGGGTGGTCTGCGGTTGGTGCATACGGGTATCGACGGGCCCGGCGGCCCGGACTCATCGGCCCGGACTCATCGGCCCGGACTCATCGGCCCGGACTCATCGGCCCGGACTCATCGGCCCGGACTCATCGGCCCGGGCCTCATCGACGGGCCGGAGGCGACCCGCCCGACCGGCCGGCGGTCAGCCGACGAACACCGCCTCGGGAACCGCGTCGGCGCCGTCGGGGCGGTAGAGCGCGAGGAACCGGCCGTCCGGATCGAACACGGCGGTCAGCCCGGCGGGCAGCGCGGTGTCGGCGAGCCGCCGGCCGACCCGGACCGCCGCCGCGCGACCGGCGTCCAGGTCGAGCGCGGGAAAGCAGCGGCGGGCCACCACGGAGATCTCGGTGACCGTCAGCGCGTCGCCGTCCAGCGACTGTGCCTCGACAAGGGTGAACGGGCCGACCCGGGTACGCCGCAGCGCCGTCAAGTGTCCTCCGGTGCCGAGCGCCGCTCCCAGATCGCGGGCCAGCGCGCGGACATAGGTTCCGGAGCTGCACTCGACGGCGACGTCCAGGTCGGCGACCGGCAGCGCCCGGTCCGGCGGCTCGCCGGCCGGCCCGGTGATCGTGGCGTCCCGCCTGGCCAGCACCTCGAACCGGGACACGGTGACCGGCCGGGCAGCCAGCTCGACCTCGGCGCCCGAGCGCACCCGGGCGTACGACCGCACGCCGCCGACCTTGATCGCCGACACCGCGGACGGGACCTGTTCGATCCCGCCGCGCAGCCCCGCGAGCGCCTCCTCGATCGAAGCCTGGCTCAGCCCGCGCGCACCGGCCGCGGCGGTGGTCTCGCCCTCGGCGTCGTCGGTCAGCGTCGCCTGGCCGAGCCTGATCGTCGCCTGGTACGCCTTGTCGGTCAGGCTCAGCTGGCCGAGCAGCCGGGTCGCCCGGCCGACGCCGAGCACCAGGACCCCGGTTGCCATCGGGTCGAGCGTGCCGGCATGGCCGACCTTGCGGGTGCCGAGCTGCCGGCGGGCCCGGCCGACCACCTGATGTGAGGTGAGACCGGCCGGCTTGTCGACGACCACGATCCCCGCGGGCGGCTCAGACCTCGTGGTCGTCATCGTCGTCGGCCGGGTCCGCCTTGTACGGATCCGCCTCGCCGGCGTAGCTCGCGCCGGCCGCCCGCTCGGCGACCAGCGCGTCCTCGGATCGGGCCTGCGCCAGCAGCTCCTCGATCTGGCGGGCGTTCTCCGGGACGGCGTCGGCGACGAAGGTGATCGTCGGGGTGAACCGCAGCCCGAGCTGCTTGCCGACCTCGGAGCGGATCAGCCCGGTCGCGGACTGCAGCGCGACCGACGTCCCGGCCTGGTCGGTGTCGGTGCCCAGCACCGTATAGAAGACGGTGGCGTCACGGGCGTCGCCGGTCAGCCGGACATCGGTGACCGTGACGAAGCCCAGCCGAGGGTCCTTCACCCGTCGCTCCAGCATCTGGGCAACGATCACCTTGATCTGATCGGCCAGTTTCGGTACGCGTGGCGACGTCATGGGCGCAGCCTTTCAACAGTGAGGAGGACATTGTGCGGACCACCCCGCCTCCGCGGAAAACTGTGCGCGTCTTGCAGTGACACGCCGATCGAGTCTGCAAGACGTGCACAGTTTCCGTGGCAGGGAGCGGGTCGCGCCTACGTACGGGCCTTCTCGCGGAGCTCGTAGGTCTCCACGATGTCACCGATCCTGATGTCGGAGTAGTTCGCGACGGTCAGACCGCACTCGTACCCCTCGCGAACCTCGGTGACGTCGTCCTTCTCCCGCCGCAGCGACGCGACGCTGGAGTCGGTGATCACGACGCCCTCGCGGAGCAGACGCGCCTTGGCGTTGCGCCGGATGATGCCGTCGAGGACCATACAGCCGGCGATGATGCCCACCTTCGAGGAGCGGAAGATCTCGCGGATCTCCGCCTGGCCGAGGGTGACCTCCTCGTAGATCGGCTTCAGCATGCCCTTCAGCGCGGCCTCGATCTCGTCGATCGCGGCGTAGATCACCGAGTAGTAGCGGATGTCGACGCCCTCGCGGTCGGCCAGCTCCGTCGCCTTGCCCTGCGGACGGACGTTGAAGCCGATGATGACCGCATCGGAGGCCGCCGCCAGCGAGACGTTCGTCTCGGTGATCGCGCCGACACCGCGGTCGATGACCCGCAGGCTGACCTCGTCGCCGACGTCGATCTTGGACAGCGCGTCCTCCAACGCCTCGACCGAACCGGCACCGTCGCCCTTGAGGATGAGCCGCAGTTCCTGCGTCTCCCCCTTCTCCAGCTGCTCGAACAGCTGGTCGAGCGTCTTGCGCTTGGTGCTGGCCGCCTGAGCCGCCATCCGCAGCCGGGCCGCGCGGCGCTCGGCGATCTGCCGGGCCATCCGATCGTCCTCGACCACCAGGAACGAGTCGCCCGCACCCGGCACCGCGGTCAGGCCGAGCACCTGGACCGGCATCGACGGCGGAGCCTCGGTGACGTTCTCGCCCTTGTCGTCGAGCAGCGCCCGGACCCGGCCGTGAGCCGGACCCGCCACGATCGAGTCGCCCACGTGCAGGGTTCCGCGCTGGACCAGGACCGTCGCCACCGGGCCTCGGCCCTTGTCCAGGTGCGCCTCGATGGCGACACCCTGGGCGTCCATGTCCGGATTGGCCCGCAGGTCCAGTGCCGCATCGGCGGTCAGGATGATCGCCTCGAGCAGGTCGTCCAGACCCTGCCCGGTGATCGCGGAGACGTCGACGAACATGGTGTCGCCGCCGTACTCCTCCGGCACCAGGCCGTACTCGGTCAGCTGACCGCGGACCTTGGTCGGGTCGGCGCCTTCCTTGTCCACCTTGTTCACCGCGACCACGATCGGTACGTCGGCGGCGAGCGCGTGGTTCAGCGCCTCGATCGTCTGCGGCATCACACCGTCGTCGGCGGCCACCACCAGCACGGCGATGTCGGTCGACTTCGCACCGCGGGCACGCATGGCGGTGAACGCCTCGTGACCCGGGGTGTCGATGAAGGTGATCTTCCGCTCGTCGCCGTCGACCTCGGCAGCGACCTGGTAGGCACCGATGGACTGGGTGATGCCGCCGGCCTCCCGGGCCACCACGTTGGTCTTCCGGATCGCGTCCAGCAGCTTCGTCTTGCCGTGGTCGACGTGACCCATCACGGTGACCACCGGCGGACGCTGGGCCAGATCTTCCTCGCCGCCCTCGTTCTCACCGAACTCGATGTCGAAGCTCTCCAGCAGCTCGCGGTCCTCGTCCTCGGGCGAGACGACCTCGATGTCGTAGTTGAGCTCCGAGCCGAGCACCTTGAGGGTCTCGTCGGAGACCGACTGGGTCGCGGTCACCATCTCGCCCAGGTGGAACAGCACCTGGACCAGGGCGGAGACGTCGACGCCGATCTTCTCGCTGAGGTCGGTCAGGCTCGCGCCGCGAGCCAGCCGGACCTTCTGGCCGTCGCCCTGCCGGACGCGGACGCCGCCGATCTCCGGCGCCTGCATCTGGTCGAACTCTTGCCGACGCTGCTTCTTCGACTTGCGCCCACGACGGGCCGGACCGCCGGCCCGGCCGAACGCACCCTGGGTGCCGCCGCGACCGCGACGACCGCCACGACCGCTCGGAGCGCCGCCGCCGGAGGGCCCACCGGGGCCTCCGCGGCCGGGAGCACCGCCGCCGGGACGGCCGCGGCCGCCGGGAGCGCCGGGGCGACCGCGGGTGCCGGCGGCAACGGGACCGCCGAGCGCCGACTGCTTGGGCATCATCGCCGGGTTCGGGCGCGGCATGCCGGGCACGCCACCGGGACGAGGACCACCCGGGGCGCCGCCGGTGCGGCCGGCCGGCGGACGAGGTCCGCCCGGACGAGCCGCATCCTGTCCGGGGCGCGGGGCGCGGGACTGGCCCATTCCCTGGGACGACGCGAACGGGTTGTTGCCGGGCCGCGGGGCGCCGCTCGGGTTCCGGCGCGGTCCGGGCACGGCGCCCGGCAGACCGCCGGTGGAGCCGGGCCGGGGACGCTGGCCGCCCGGAGTGGGCGCGCCGCCGGGACGGTCGGAACGAGCCGCCTGCTCACGCTGCCCGGGGGCACCCGGGCGCGGCGGCTGACCCGGTCCGGGCCGGCGCTGGTCCGGACGGGCCGGTGTGCCCGGCGCCGCCTGACCGGCTCCGCCGCCCGGAGCCTGACCACCTGCGCCCTGCGCACCCTGACCGCCCGCACCCTGACCATCCGTACGGCCGGTGGGGCGGGCGGGCTGCCCGGCTCCGGGGGCCGGCGTACGCGGCCCGGGAACGGGCTGACCCGGAATCCTCGGTACGGCGCCGCCCGTCGGCCTGGCTGCCGGTGCGGATCCGCCGCCGCGGCCGTCGGCCGGCGCGGTCCGGGCCGCGGGGGTCTCGACCGGAGCGCCGGCGGCGGTCTCGGCCGTCGGAGCCGCGGTGGGTGCTGCGGGGGCCGGTGCACTCGCGGCCGGAGTCGCCGGCGTCACCGTCGGCGGCGTGCCGGTCGGGCGGCCGGCGGATGGCGTTCCGCCCGACGGAGCTCCGGCGGACGGGCTACCTGCGGCTGGCGCTTCCGCAGACGTGCGGCCGGCGGGCGTGCTGCCCGCGGACGTGCTTCCGGCCGACGGGGCCCCCGCAGACGTGCTGCCTGCGGACGTGCTGCCTGCGGACGGGCTGCCTGCGGACGGGGCTCCGGCGGACGGGGCTCCGGCGGACGGGGCGGGGCCGGGCCGGCCGGCCACGGACGGTACCGCTCCCGGCGAGGTCGCGCCGGATGGGCGCGGAGCCGGTGCAGGCCGGTTCGGCGCCGCCGACGGTGCTGCCGCACGATTCTGGGCGCCCGCAGGAACGGGCCGCTTGGCGGTGTCGCCACCACCCGACAGCTTCTCTCTCAACCGTCTGACAACGGGAGCTTCCAATGTGGAGGACGCCGATCGGACGAACTCTCCCATGTCCTTCGCCTCGGCGAGGACGGTCTTGCTTTCGACTCCGAGCTCCTTCGCAAGCTCGTAGACACGGACCTTGGCCACTGCTCTCCTTGTTGCGGTCCGGTCGAGGAGTCGCCGGACCAGTTAGTTGTCGTTCATGCTCACTGAGGGGTTCTCATCGAGTGGTCATGAGCGCTAGCCCACCTTCTGGTTTCGGGCGGCCGCGCTGGTCGGCGCGGACGCTTGCCGGTAGACCGTCCGGGTGGTCCCGAACGGCACAATGTAGAACTCTATGCCCCAACGTGCGGGTTCGTCTAAGCGCGTCGGCCGATCTGGACCCGGAGGGCCGCCTCGACCTGACCTGCATCGACGGTGGTACGCAGCGCTCGTCCGATCGCTCGTCGCCTGAGCGCCTTGTCCAGGCACTCCACCGCAGGATGGAGATAGGCGCCGCGGCCGGGAAGGACCTGTCTCGGGTCCGGCTCGACCGCACCGTCGCGCGCCACCACGCGAAGAAGCTCGTGCTTGTCGCCCCGTTTCCGGCAGCCGGTGCAGGTGCGGACCGGGCGACTCACCCCCCGAGATTAGCGCGGGGACCAAGCGCCCGCGGTGCCCGGAAGGCGCCCCCGCGCCGGCCGGACCCTTACGCCGGCTGATAGGTGACCACGACGCGGCGGTTGATCCTTCGGTTCTTCTCAGAGGTGTTCGGCACTGCGGGATCCGCCTCACCCCGGCCCAGCACGGTGAAGCGGTAGCTCGACGCCGGCAGGCGCGGGCGCAACACGGCTGCCACGGCTCGCGCACGGCGTCGGCTCAGATCCAGACCACGGGCGGCGGATCCGAGATCGTCGGTGTAGCCGACGATTCGCACCGCGCCCGGCCCGCGGGTCTGGAGCTCGGTGGCGATCTCGACGAGCCGGCCGGCGGCAGCAGGGCGGATCTTCGCGCTGTCCTTGCCGAACAGCACGGTCGCATCCAGGGTGACGGTGACCCTGGACGGCAGCTGCTCGACTCTGGCCGCGCGGCCGAGGTCGGACGTGGACGTCGCGAGGTCGAGCACCGGCGCGACGATGCCGAACGCCGGCGTACGCACGTCGAGCACCGATCCACCCGGCTCCGGCGCTGCCGCAGCCACCGACGGCGTCAGGAGGCACCCGAGGACCAGCACGAGGGCCAGGCAGCCGCGCCGGGACGGCCGGGTGTCAGCCGATCGGGACATCGCGGAACGTGCCGAAGTTGGGGATCTGGACGTCGACGCTCGTGATGGTCGGCGGCAGCACGGCGAAGCTAGCCGAGACCACGAACGGCACCTCGGGGTCCAGGTTCACCCCGAGCAGGCTCGTGCACACGCAGTGCCCGGCGCTGTCCGCCGCGACCAGGTAGAGCTTCTTACCGGTGCCGTCGACCAGCCGGATGCCGTCCGCGACGAACGGCGACCGAGCGCTGGAGGAGGAGTCGTCGTCGGACAGCAGCTGGGCCGCCACGGTGTTCTCGTCCGGACTCGTCAGGGTCAGATCGATGCTGCTCAGGGAGCCGGCGCGCCGAACCTGGTAGAGGGTGAGCTGGACCTTCGATCGGTGGTAGGAGACCGTACGGGTCGCGACCACCGACCCGAGCGCGGCGTCGCCGGCCGTCGCATCCGCAGACCCCGGGCTCGGCGAGCCGGGCGCGGTGGCCGAGGCCGGGCCAGCGCTGCCCGTCGCCGACGCGGGCGCGGGACTGCTCGCGCCCTCGTCCGGCGCCGGGCCCGAACAGCCGACCACGCAGGTCAGCACAGCCACCAGGATCGCGCCGGCCCACGGCTTGGATGCAGACATGCGCCAGACCCTAGGGGACCCCGGGGGGCCACAACGCGGATCCACGGGCCCACTCGGCTCGGCGCAGTCGTGCGCTGCGACGGTGCCTCAGCCCACCTGATAGCTGACCACCACCCGTCGATTCAGTCGCCGGTTCGCCTCCGACGTGTTCGGCACCCGGGGGTCGGCCTCGCCCCGGCCCAGCACGATGAACGGGTACGTCCGCGCCGGCAGGTCGCTCCGCAGCACGGCGCCAACCGCCCGTGCCCTGCGCCGGCTGAGATCGAGCCCGTGGGCGGCGGAGCCGAGGTCGTCGGTGTAGCCGACGATTCGCACCCGACCCGGGCCACGCGCGCGCAGCGTCGCCGTCACCTCGTGCAGCCGCCCTCGCGCCTGGCGCCGAAGGGTGGCGCTGTCCCGGCCGAACAGCACGGTCGCATCCAGGGTGACCCGGACCGACGTCCGCGACTGTTCCACCCGAGCCACGCCACCGAGGTCGGAGCTGGAGGTGACGATGTCGACCACTGGCGCGACGATGACCTCGACCGGCGCGGTCGGGTCCGGCGCCGCCATCGCCGGGCCGGGCAGAGCGAGTGCGAACAGCACGACGCCCGGCGCAACCGCCAGCAGGCGCCGTCGTCCGCTCCCCCGGATCCGCGCTTCCCCCGCCCGACCCCACCGGATCGGAAGCTGCCGGACCGCTCGGTCTCCTGCGCGCCACGTCATCACGGCCGGCGCCCCGCCCGGTCAGACGACCGGGACACGTGCGAACACCCCGAAGTGCGGCACCTGGACGCCCAGTTCGGTCACCCCGGCGGGCGGCGCGGCGAACGCCGCCGTGATGACCGTCGGCTGCGCGCCGAGCGTCACCTGGCCGAGGTCGCTGCAGATGCACTCACCGGCGTCCCCGGTGCCGTGCGTGGCGCTCAGATAGAGCCGCTTGTGCGCCGCATCGACCAAGGTGATCCCGTTCGCGGTGTACGACGCGCTGCCCGGTGCGGAGAGCATGCCGCCCGCGATGACCTCGTCCGGTGAGCGTGCCGTCAGGGTCACGTACGCCAGATTCCCGGTCCGCACGATCCGGTAGAGATCGATCGTCACTTCGCCGCCCTGGTACGCGCTCGTTCGGGATCCGACGATCGGCCCGAGTGCACCCAGGTCCGGCGGCCCCGACCCGCCGGCCGACCCGGTCGGCGGCGCGTTCGCGGCCGGGCTGGTCGGGCCGCCGGTGGCGTCGGCGGCGGGCGGTCCGGAGCCGGTTCCGCCGCCGGAGCCGGACGGCGCTGCCGGCAATCCGGGCGTCGAGCCGGCCGAACCGGGCAGCGAGACAGGCAACGAACAGCCCGGCAGTCCGAGCAGGAGCACCGTCGCGATGAGAGGGAGCAGGAGCACAGGTCGCTTCACGACAAGACGCTAAGGATCCGCGCGCGGATCGTTCACCCCACGACGGAACCTGTGGACAACCTTCAGGCGGCCCGTTCGCTGTGGATAACTCGGGGCCGGAGACAGCCGCCACCGGCGGCGGCTCGCAGCTTCAGCGGGTGCTGTCGGGTCCGGCCGGGGGCGCGGTGTCGGAGCGAATATCGATCCGCCAACCGGTCAGCCGGGCAGCGAGCCGGGCGTTCTGGCCCTCCCGCCCGATGGCCAGCGACAGTTGATAATCCGGGACGACCACCCGGGCGGCCCGCAGACCCTCGTCGACGACGGTGACCGATGACACCTTGGCCGGCGACAGCGCGTTCCCGACGAACGTCGCCGGATCGCCCGACCAGTCGATGATGTCGATCTTTTCCTCGTTCAGCTCGTGCATCACCGCCCGCACCCGCTGCCCCATCGGCCCGATGCAGGCGCCCTTGGCGCTCACATCCTTGTTCTGGCTCACCACCGCGATCTTCGACCGGTGACCCGCCTCGCGCGCCACCGCCTTGATCTCGACCGTGCCGTCGGCGATCTCGGGCACCTCCAGGGCGAACAGCTTCTCCACCAGACCCGGATGTGTGCGCGACACGACCACCTGGGGTCCGCGCGGCTCGCGCCGGACGGCGACGACGTACACCTTGATCCGGGTGCCGTGCTGATAACGCTCGCCGGGCACCTGCTCGGCGGCCGGCATGATCGCCTCGATCTTCCCCAGATCGACCAGCACCGTCCGCGCATCGTGGCCCTGCTGGATCACGCCCGACACGATGTCGCCCTCGACGCCGGCGAAGTGGCCGTACTTCTGCTCGTCCTCGGCGTCGCGCAGCCGCTGCATGATGACCTGCCGCGCGGTCGACGCCGCCACCCGGCCGAAGCCCTCGGGCGTGCCGTCGTACTCGCCGACGAGGTTGCCGGCGTCGTCCAGCTCGGGCACCATCACCATCGCGTGGCCGCTCTTCCGGTTGAGATCGACCCGCGCGCCGGGCACGGCCCCGTCGGTCTTCTCGTAGGCGGTCAGCAGCGCCTCCTCGATCGCGCTGATCAGCACGTCGAAGGGAATGTCCTTCTCCCGCTCCAGCAGCCGGAGTACGGAGATGTCGATGTCCATATCAGTCGTCCTCGCTTTCCGCGCCGGGGCGGTTGAACTCGATCTGCACCAGCGCTTTCGACACCTCGCCGAGATCGATCTCGCGCTCGACGCCGTCGACGTCGAGGCTGACCGTGGAACCCTCCACCGCGACCACCCGACCGGTGAGCTGCTCGCCGGACGTGAGCGACACCGCCACCAGCCGGCCACGATTGCGCCGCCAGTGCGGCGCTCGCTCCAGCGGTCGGCTGACCCCGCGGGTGCTGACCTCGAGGGTGTAGGGCGCGCTGCCGGTGACGTCGCTGTCGTCCAGGGCCGCCGAGATGGCCTGGGTTGCGGCCGCGATCTCGTCCAGCGTGGGCCCGGCGCCCTTCGGACCGTCGCCGTCCACGGTGACCCGGACCAGCCGCCGCTTGCCCGCCGGCACGATCTCGATCGCCTCGAGCTCCAGCTCGCATCGAGCGACCACCGGCGTCAGCAGATCGGTCAACTGCGTGGTGTTCATGGCGGGTGGTCCTTCGATTCCGATTGGGCCGAGCAGTTGTGCCCTCCGACGCGTACGGCCGGAGAGACCCGACATTCTTCCACGCCCACGGTACGTTCTCTGCGTGGCCCCGACCCCGTCCCGCGCTCCCGCGCCGGTCACCCGTCGTGCGCTGCTGCGCGCGGCCGGCCTGCTCGGTCTCGCAGCGACGGCCGGCTGCAGCGTGTCCGATCCTCGGATCCAGGGTGGGTCGGACCGGACCGCGTCGCCCGGCCGGTCGGCGTCGCCGAACGAACCGCTGGCGAGCCCGACCCCGAGCGCGCCGCCGACCATGCCGGGAGCCGCGGCCGGTGCGCAGGCGGAGGAAGCCGTCGCCACCCTCGCCGCGGCGCTGCTGGGCTCGAAGGCCGACCTGGATCCGGGCCGGCGCCGGCTGATCGCCGCGGTCCGGGACGCGCATCGGTTGCACGCGGCGGTGCTGCGATCACCCGACCCGACGGCACGATCGGCCGCCGGCGCCACCCCGGGGCCGACGCCGGCCAAGCCGGCGAAGGTCAGCCTGGACGCCCTGATCGCGGCCGAGAAGTCCTTGGCCGCCCGGCACGCGAAGCTGGTGCCGGCGGCGCGGGGGCTCACCGCACTGCTGTTCGGCTCGCTCAGCGTGGCCGCGTCGACGTACGCCTCGGCGCTCGGCAGCACGACGAACGTACCGATCGCCGCCACCTCCGCGAACCCGGCGCAGCCGGAGGTCCTCGACGACGTGGCCGGAATGCAGGCCGTGCTCGCCCAGCTGCACGCGGTGGTCTACGGCTATCAGCTCGCGATCGGCCGGCTGGCCGTCGGTAGCGCGGCCCGCACCCGGGCGGTGAACGGGCTCACCGGGCGGCGCGCGCTGCGCGACCAGCTGACCACGATCCTGCTGTCGCGGAAGGCCTCGGTGCCGGCCGCGGAGCCCGCCTACGTTCCGTCGGTGAAGGTGGTCAACGCCTCCTCCGCCGGCCGGCTGATCGCGACGATGGAGACCGCATTCGTGCCGTTCACCGGCCAGTGGCTCGCCGCGGCCGCCCAGCCGGCCGACCAGGCGCTGGCCTGGGCGTCCATGCGACAGGCCGCATCGCTCGCCCGCACCTGGGGTGGCCCGGTAAGTGCCTGGCCCGGCTGGCCGTCTTGACCGTGGGCTCGCGCCCGCTCCGCGCCTAGTGACGCCGACTTTCTCCCTCAGCTCACAGCCGCGGCCCAGCACCGCTGCCGCCGACCAGCACGGCCCCGCCGCGGCTCAGCCCCGCGATGTCAGCAGGCCGGTGACGACGTCCCAGGCGAGCTTGCAGGCCAGCGCCGCGACCACGATCAGGAACACCTTGCGAACGAAGGAGTTCCCGCCGCGGATGGCCATATGCGCGCCGATGAAGCCGCCCGCCAGATTCGCCGCACCCATGCACAGCCCCACCACCCACAGCACCGAGCCGTGGGCGGCGAAGACCACGATCGCGGCCAGGTTGGTGACCAGGTTGGCGATCTTGGCCTTCGCACTGGCCTCCAGGAACCCGTAGCCCAGCACGGTCACCAGCAAGATCACGAAGAACGATCCGGTGCCGGGCCCCAGGAGGCCGTCGTACGCCCCCACGCCGAGCCCGATCGCCGTCGTCAGCAGGTAGTGCTTGCGGCCGTCGTGCTTGCGGGCGGAGTGCAGGCCGAGCTCGGGCCGTCGCCAGGTGTAGACACCGACCACGATCAGGGCGACCAGCACGATCGGGGTGAAGTACTGCTTGGGCAGGAACCGTGCCGCCTGGGCGCCGAGCGCCGATCCGACGGCCGAGCCGGCGACCAGCGGCAGCACGGTCCGCCAGTCGGGTCTGAGCTTGAGCGCGTACGTGATCGAGCTCGTCGCCGTGCCCCAGACCGAGGACAGCTTGTTGGTGCCCAGGATCGACGCCGGTGGGGTGTCGGCCGGCAGGGCGATCAGCAGTGCGGGCAGCTGGATCAGCCCTCCGCCGCCCACCACCGCGTCCACCCAGCCGGCGACGAACGCCGCGAGCACCAGCAGTCCCAGCGTCCAGAGCGAGATCTCCAGGCCGGTCATCGGCACTCAAGCCGCGGAAACTGTGCAGCTCCTGCAGGCTCCGCCGGCGTGTCGCTGCAACAACCGCACAGTTTCCCGGGACGGGGCGGTCTCACTCGGCGACGGGCTCGACCAGGTCCGGCTCGCCCAGGTCCGGCATCCCGTGCACGACCGCCAGCAGGTGGCCCAGGGCGTCGTCGACGGCCACCTCGGTCCGCTCGCCGGACGCGCGGTCGCGGACCTCGATCAGACCGTCGGCCAGCGACCGGCCGACCACCACGATCGTCGGCATGCCCATGATCTCGGCGTCGGCGAACTTCACCCCGGGGCTGGCCTTGCGGTCGTCCAGCACGACGGCGATGCCCGCCTCGTCCAGCTTGCGGCCCAGGTCGGCCGCCCACTCCAACGCGGCCGCGTCCTTCCCGGCCACGACGACATGGACGTCGAACGGTGCCACCTCCCGCGGCCAGCACAGTCCCTTCTCGTCGCAGGTGCCCTCGACCACCGCGGCCACGGCCCGCGAGACACCCACGCCGTACGACCCCATCGTCACCGTGACGAGCTTGCCGTTCTGGTCCAGCACCTTCAGCCCGAGCGCCTCGGCATACTTCCGGCCGAGCTGGAAGATGTGACCCATCTCGATCCCGCGAGCGAGCTCCAGCGGTCCGGAGCCGTCCGGCGCCGGGTCACCGGCGCGGACCTCGGCGGCCTCGATCGTCCCGTCCGGGGTGAAGTCGCGACCGGCCACAAGGTCGAACACGTGCCGGCCCGGCTCGTTCGCACCGGTCAGCCAGCGGCTGCCGGAGACGACCCGCGGATCGACCAGGAAACGCACCGTGCTGGCCGACTCCTCGCCCAGACCGGCGCCGCCGGGGGTCCGGGCCGGCCCGATGTAGCCCTTGACCAGGCCCGGGTTGGCCGCGAAGTCCTCCTCGGTGAACACCTCCGCCTCGGCCGGCTCCAGCTGCGCGGCGAGCCGCTTCAGGTCGACCTCGCGGTCACCGGGCACGCCGACGGCCAGCGGAGCGCGCGTCCCGTCCGGCTCGGTGACCATGAAGACGACGTTCTTCAGCGTGTCGGCGCCCGTCCAGGGCCGGTCCTCGCGCGGGAAGCGGTCGTTGGCCAGCGCCACCAGGGTCTCGATGGTCGGCGTGTCGGGGGTGTCCTCCACGTGCGCGGCCGGCGCGTCCTCAAACGGGATCGGCTCGGGCGCGGCCGTGTGCACCGCCTCGACGTTCGCGGCATAGCCGCCCGGCGAACGGACGAAGGTGTCCTCACCGTTCTCGGCGATCGCCAGGAACTCCTCGCTGGCCGATCCGCCCATCGCGCCGGACATGGCCTGCACGATCGCGTAGTCGAAGCCGAGCCGGTCGAAGATCCTGACGTAGGCGCTGCGATGCAGGTCGTACGCCTTCTGCAGTCCGGCGTCGTCGATGTCGAAGGAGTACGAGTCCTTCATCACGAACTCGCGACCGCGCAGGATGCCGGCTCGGGGTCTCGCCTCGTCACGGTACTTGGTCTGGATCTGGTACAGGTTGAGCGGCAGATCCTTGTAGGAGGAGCACAAGTCCTTGACCAGCAGGGTGAACATCTCCTCGTGCGTCGGCCCGAGCAGATAGTCGCCGTCCTTGCGGTCCTTCAACCGGAAGATGTTCGGGCCGTACTCGGTCCAGCGGCCGGTGGCCTCGTACGGCTCGCGCGGCAGCAGCGCCGGGAAGTGCACCTCCTGCGCGCCGATCGCGTCCATCTCCTGCCGGACGATCTGCTCGATCTTCCGGAGCACCCGGTAGCCCAGCGGGAGCCAGCTGTAGATGCCCGGCGCCGCCCGCCGGATGTAACCGGCCCGGACCAGCCAGCGGTGGCTCGGGACCTCTGCGTCGGCGGGGTCCTCGCGCAGCGTGCGGACGAACAGCTCCGACATTCGGGTGATCACGGCGTGCCTTCCTTCGTACGAGTGCCCTGAGCACCCTACTCGGCGGACGGCGCCTCGCTCGCGCCAAGCGTCAGGACGGGAGCAGCGCCTCCGCGATCGGGGTGTCGCCGTCGTTGAAGGCGATCACCCGGCGGCCGACGCTCGCCGGCTCGGCCGCGATCACCTGCCGGATCACGGCGGCGACGTTCGCCCGCGACACCGAGCCGGCGGCGCGGGCGCCGGCGTCGATCCGGCCGGTCGGCTCGTCCAGAGTCAGCCGGCTCGGCCGCAGGATGGTCCAATCCAGCGCGGAGTCCTGCAAATAGGCGTCGGCCGCTGACTTGGCGTCGGCGTAGGCGAAGAAACCGTCGTCGGCGGGGACCCCGTGGTCCGGTCCGGCGCCGAAATAGCTCACCATCACGTAGCGCGAGATCCCGGCCGCGCGGGCCGCGTCCATCGAGCGGATGGCCGCATCCCGGTCCACCGCATACGTCCGAGCCGGGCTTCCCCCGCCGGCGCCGGCGGACCAGACGACGACGTCGTGCCCGGTCAGCAGCGCGGTCAAGCCGTCGGTGTCGAGGTTCTCGACGTCGGCGACCACCGGGTCCGCGCCGCGGGCGGCGATGTCCTCGGCGTGAGCCGGGTTCCGGACGACGGCCGAGACCTCGTGGCCGTCGGCGACGAGCAGTGGCTCGGCCAGCAGCGCGACCTTGCCGTGGCCGCCGATCAGCGCGATGCGAGACATCCGCCGAGCCTAGCGTCGCCCGCCGCACGGCCGAGAACCCGTCCGTGGCCGGAAACTCGGGGCGCCTGGGCGGCGAACGACCACCAAATTCCGGCCATGGCGGGAATTTGGCGTGCCGGGACGGTCACCGGCGGGTCAGATCGTCGGGTGGACCTCCACTCGCTGACCGTCTGGGTCGGCGACCTCGACCGCGATCCCGGCCTCGCCGTCGGTCACCCGCGCGTCCGCGTACCCGGCCGCGACGAGCCGGGCGGCGAGGGCGTCGAGCGGCTCGCTGGTCTCGAAGCCGAGCTGGACCAGGGCCGGTCCGGCTCCCCCGGCCGCGGGACCGCCGCCGCCGGTGCCGTGCAGCCCGATCACGCCGCCTCGCCGCCGGGCCGCCCGCAGGTCGCACCACCACGGGTTGTCCAGCGAGCCGAACGGCTCGAACCCGAACGCGCCGAAGAACGCGGCGTCGGCGGTGAAGTCGTCGCTGTACCAGACCGCGACCACGTCCAGCGACGCCGCGATGCGTTGGCCGCCGTCCACCTCACCGCCCCGGCTCGGGATCGCGTTCAGCCCGATCAGCCGGCCGGCCGGGCCGGTCACGACGCCCTGCCGGCCGTACGGCTCGTCCCGGACCCGGGTCGGCCATCCAGCGGCGGCGAGTCGATCCGCTTCGACGTCGACGTCGGCGACCGCGACGTTCAGGGTCGTCTGCCCGGGCGATGCCCCGGACCCGGCCGGCTCCGCCGGGTGCACCGCGAGCAACCCGGAGGCGGCCGCGAACTCCGCATAACCGCCGCTCGCACCGTCGAGCTGGCGGAGCCCGAGCGTGCGCCAGAACTCGATCAGCGGCGCGGGATCGGCACTGAACCTCATCGGAAACACGGCGTACGCGGGTTCGGTCACGAACGACAGTCTGGTCCGCGCCGCCGCGCCGCGGAAGGCGGCCGTCGCCGTGACACACTGCCGAGATGGCCTCGTACGACGTGAATCCCGATGCCGTCCGCCGCGCCGAGCAACTGATCGACGCCCGGCAGTACGTCCTCGACAGCGACTGGGGCGACGTCCAGCCGAACGCCGAGAGCCAGAACGCCTACCTGCGATCGCACAGCTGGGGCGACTACGCGGCGTGGCACCTCGGGCTCACGGTCGGAGCGAACGACGAGACCAAGGCCCGGTACGCCTTCGTCTACGGCGACTTTCGCCGGATCCACCGCAGCGGCCTGATCGCGTGCGTCTACCGGGCGGCGGAGTGGCGGCACAAGGCCGTCGAACGGGCGGCGTACGACCTGCTGCAGCGGCTGGACGAACGCGCCGGGATCGGCTGAGGATCGCCCCGCCGGATCAGCTCAGCAGGGCGCCCGCGGTGAGGAAGGCGCAGACGCCGACGAACAAGATGCCGAGCAGCGGAGCGATGAACCGCAGATAGGTGTTGTAGCCGACCTTGGCCAGCGACAGCCCGCCCATCACCACCGCGGTGGTCGGCACCCACAGGTTCATCCAGCCGGAGGCCGCGGCCCAGGCCGTGATCACCAACGATCGCGGTACGCCGGCGAAGTCGCCGAGCGGCGCCATGATCGGCATCGCCAGGGTGGCATGGCCGGAGGTGGAGGGGATCAGGAACGCCAGCGGCAGGTTCACCACGAACACCAAGATCGCGAACAGGGCCGAGCCGGCGTGCGAGACCGCACCCTCCATCGCGTGCAGCACGGTGTCGGTGATCTGGGTGTTGTTCATGATCGCGGCGACCCCGCGGGCGAGGACGATCACCAGCCCGGCGGAGATGAAGTCGCCGGCGCCCTGGCTGATGGTGGCGCTGAGCTTCTGCTCCCCCAGCCCGCCGATCAGTCCGACCACGATCGCGGAGACCAGGAACCAGGCGGCCAGCTGGCCGAACCCCCAGCCGAGTTCCCAGGGGTAAGGGTCCGATCCGGAGCCCTTGATGATGTCGGACCACGGGATGATGCCGAAGATCATCACCACGAAGGTGAAGACCACCCAGATCAGCACGGCGATCTGGCGCCGGGTCAGCGGCGGCGGCAGCGGCGCGTCGTGCGCGTCCTCGTCGCCCGGCAGGAAGCCGACCCGGGAGCTCGCCGGGTCCGCCTTCACCTTCCTGGCATAGCGCAGCACGAAGAGCACGGTGACCGCGGTCAGCACCAGCCACATGATCAGCCGGAGCCCGATCCCGTCACTGATCGGGACGCCGGCCGCGCTTGAGGCGACCCCGATGGCGAACGGGTTCAAGGTAGAGGCGAGGCAGCCGATGCCGGCGCCGAGGATGATCGCGCCGACCGCGACCAGCCGGTCGTAGCCCAGCGCCAGCATCAGCGGGATGATCAACCCGTAGAAGCCGAGCGTCTCCTCGGCGAAGCCCTCGATGCTGCCGAGCAGGCTGAACAAGACCATGATCCCGACGATCAGCAGCCAACCGCGGTTGGACAGCCGGGCGGCCAGCCGGCCGATGCCCCGCTCCAGCGCCCCGGTCGCCATCATCATGGTCACGAAGATGCCGATCGCCAGCACGAAGAAGAACACCGCGACGCTGCCGAACAGGTCGCCGCTGTTGTCCGGGCTGACGAATCCGGTGGTGTCCTGGATGCCGTACAGGCCGTTCACCGGCGAGACGAACAGATCCTGCAGCCGCTGGCCGAAGTCCTCCGGCGAGGCGACCCGCTGGTAGGTCCCCTCGATCGGCTGGCCGTCGTCGTTGCGCTGGTAGGTCCCGGCCGGGATGACGAAGGCGAGCAGCCAGACGAACACCGTGACGATCGCCAGCACCGTGTAGGCGCTGGGGAAGTACTTGGTCGTGGCGGTCGGTGGCGCCTCAGGCGCCTGCGGGTCGGGTGTGGTCTGGTCGGGTGCGCTGGTCATCGGCTCACTCCCGGTCGGTCAGGACTGTTGCCCGGCGGCGTAGCGGTGGAAGAACTCCACCATGGCGATCACCGTCCGCCGGATCTCGTCGATCACCACCCGCTCGTTCGGGGCGTGCAGGTTGCACTGCATGTCCTCGGCACCGAACAGCAGGATCTCCGCGGTCGGGACCGCGTCGTGCAGCCCGCTGACCAGCGGGATCGCGCCGCCGCTGCCGACCTCGATCGGCTCCGCGCCCCAGGCTCGGCGCAGGGCCTCGCGGGCGGCGACGTACGCAGGGCCGGTCGTGGTGGCCTCGAACCCGTTGCCCGCGTCGCTGCGCTCGACGGTGAGCTCCAGTCCGAACGGTTTGATCGACTCCAGGTGCGCGACGACGGCGTCCTGCGCCTCGGCGGCGCTCTGCAGCGGGTGCACCCGGATGTTGATCATCGCCCGGGCGTACGGGTTGACCGCCAGCACGGCCCCGTCCACCTTGGGTACGTCCATGCCCACCACGGTGATCGCCGGGCCGGACCAGAGCCGGTCGGCGATCGTGCCGTCGCCGAACAGCGGCGTGCCGGGCGCGATCCCGGCCATCCGCCGGAACTCGTCGTCGTCGATGGGGGCGGCACCGGTCCAGGTGTCGTCGCGCAGGCCGGCGACGGCCACGTTGCCCCGGTCGTCGTGCAGCGTGGCCAGCGCGTGGATCAGCGCGATCAGCGCGTCCGGCGCCGGGCCGCCGAACTCACCGCTGTGCTTCGGCTCCGGCAAGGTCCGGAGCGAGACGGTCACCTCGGTGTCGCCGCGCAACGCGGTGGTGAACGTCGGCCGGCCGGGCTCGATGTTGCCCATGTCCGCGATCACCATCGCATCGCAGGCGAAGAAGCCGGGATCGGTGACCGGGTAGCCGTCGAACGGGCTACCCCACTCCTCCTGGCCCTCGAAGACGATCTTGAGGGTGACCGGTGGCCGGCCGTCCATCGCCCGCAGCGCGCCGATATGGGCGATCACGTTGGACTTGTCGTCGGCGGCGCCCCGGCCGTGGACGACGCCGTCGATCTCGGTCGGGGTGAACGGTGGGGTCTGCCACAGCGCCTCGTCGCCGGCCGGCTGGACGTCGTAGTGCGCATAGAGCAGGACGGTCGGCGCACCCGGCGGGCCCGGCACGGTGGCGGTGATGATCGGCGCGGTGTCAGGCAGCTCGAGCCGGCCGACGTCGGCCACACCGGCGTCGCGGAGCAACTCGACGATCAGGTCGTGCGCCGCCAGCACCGGCGCCCGGTCGAACCCCTCGAACGCGATCGAGGGAATCGCGACCAGCCGCTTCAGATCCTCGACGAGCCGCGGCATCAGCGCGTCCACCCGATCGGTGAGCTCGGACATCGGCGGGCCTCCCGGACGTACGCAATCGATCATGGTCTCGACTGGTCAGCACCCTAGACGACCGGCCCGTTCGTTGCCAGACGGTCGAAGCCGCCCGGGCCGGTGCTCGGCAACCACCATGGTCCCGATCAGGGGGACCGACCGGGTGGCGGTGGGGCCGTGACCTCGCACGGCGCGGAGCTGGCCGCGTTCGTCGCCGGACTGCGCTGGGCGGACGTGTCGCCCGGAGGTCGGAGCCTGGTAGGCGACCGCGTGCTGGACACCCTCGGCTGCATGCTCGCCGCGGTCGGTGGTCCGAGCTGGGCCGTCGTGTTCGAGGACAATGCCGGCGCAGCCTCGGCGCAGCGGACGTGGCGGCGCTTCGGAACCTGATCGCCGGCCTGCCCGACGCAGCTGATCTCGCCGCGGTCGGTGCCGCGCTTCGCGCCGCGAGGGCGAACCCGGCGTGAGGCCTCCTGCCTCGCTCGGATGCGTCGCGTTCGCTCGGCGCGCAGCTCGCTCGGTGCGCAGCTCGCGCGGCGAGCAGCTCGCGCGGTGAGCAGCTCGCGCGGTGAGCAGCTCGCGCGGCGGGGCGCGTCCTCGGCTGCCGGCGCCCAAATCCACCCGTGGCCGGAAAATCGGGACCGAACCCGGGCCGCCGGGGCACAAAATCCCGCCACGGGTGGAATCTGCGGCCTGGCCCGAACGGGCGGGCGGGGCCGAACGGGCGGGCGGGCCGGCGCGCCGGGCGTCAGGGCGCACTCATTGCGGCCCGCGTCGTAGGCCGGCCGGGCGGACACGATCGGGGCGAGGTGTCAGTAGTGCACGGTGGCGAACTCGCCCACGTCGCGGAAGCCGACCCGCGCGTACGTCGCCCGGGCGGGCAGGTTGAAGTCGTTGACGTACAGGGTGACGACCGGCGCGACGGTGCGCGCGAGCCGGACGGCGGCGGCCATCGCCGGTGCGGCCAGACCGCGGCCGCGCATCGCGGGGTCGAGCCAGACGCCCTGCACCTGGCAGACGTTGCCGGAAACCGAACCGAGGTCGGCCTTGAAGACGACCCGCCCGCGGTGCACCAGCCCGAACGCGCGGCCCGACGTGATCAGCTGCCGGACGTAGAACCGGTAGCCGGCCGGGTTGCCCTGCAGGGGCGAGACGCCGACCTCCTCGGTGTACATCTTCACCGCGGCCTCGTAGTAGGGGTCCCAGTGCTCCAGGCTGATCCGGTGCACGTCCGGGTTGAACGGCACGGCCGGATCGTGGTCGATCGACATCACGGGCTGCCGCGGCCGGATGTTGCGCACCTCGGTCCAGTCCGATCCCCACAGCTCGCCGAGCCGTCGCCACAGCGCCATCGCGACCCCAGACGGGCCGATGATCGAGGCGCACGCGCGGTGCCGGCCGGCCACCCGCGCCCAGGCGTCGATGGCGTCCGCGTCGGCGTTCACCGGCACCAGGTTCGACCCGGCGTGGAACAGCGCCCGCAGGCCCCCGTCTCGCTCGTAGCCCCACAACGGGCAGCCGAGCCCGGTCTGGTCCAGCCCGGAGGAGCGCACCCGGGCGGCCACGAACACGTTCTCGATCGGGTTGGCCGACAGCAGCGCGACCGTTGCCGCCAGGTCGTCGCGACCCAGCACCCGGACCGACCCCCGGCCGTTGCCGGGCGGTGCGGCGTGCACGGCCGTGGTGCCCATCGGGCTAGGAGACGCTCACCTGGGCGCCGCCGGCGCCGACCGCCTCCGGACCCAGCTCGTCGGCGATCCGCATCGCCTCCTCGATCAGGGTCTCGACGATCTCGCTCTCCTTGACCGTCTTGATCACCTCGCCCTTGACGAAGATCTGGCCCTTGCCGTTGCCGGAGGCCACCCCGAGATCGGCCTCGCGCGCCTCGCCCGGACCGTTCACCACACAGCCCATCACGGCCACCCGGAGCGGGACCTCCAGTCCCTCCAGCCCCGCCGTCACCTCGTCGGCCAGCTTGTAGACATCCACCTGCGCCCGGCCGCACGACGGGCAGGAAACGATCTCGAGGTGACGGGGCCGTAGGTTCAGCGACTCGAGGATCTTGATCCCGACCTTCACCTCCTCCACCGGCGGCGCGGACAGCGACACCCGGATGGTGTCGCCGATCCCCCGGCTGAGCAGCGAGCCGAACGCCACCGCGGACTTGATCGTGCCCTGGAACGCCGGCCCGGCCTCGGTCACCCCGAGGTGCAACGGATAGTCACAGGCGTCGCTGAGCAGCTCGTACGCCCGGACCATCACCACCGGGTCGTTGTGCTTGACGCTGATCTTGAAGTCCCGGAAGCCGTGCTCCTCGAACAGGCTGGCCTCCCACAGCGCCGACTCGACCAGCGCCTCCGGAGTGGCCTTGCCGTACTTCGCCAGCAGCCGCTTGTCCAGCGAGCCGGCGTTCACCCCGATCCGGATCGAGGTGCCGTGGTCGGTCGCGGCGGCGGCGATCTCCTTGACCTGGTCGTCGAACGCCCGGATGTTGCCCGGATTGACCCGGACGGCGGCGCAGCCGGCCTCGATGGCGGCGAAGACGTACTTCGGCTGGAAGTGGATGTCCGCGATCACCGGGATCTGCGACTTCTTCGCGATCGCCGGCAGCGCGTCCGCGTCGTCCTGGCTCGGCACGGCGACCCGGACGATGTCGCAGCCGGTCGCGGTCAGCTCCGCGATCTGCTGCAGGGTCGCGTTGATGTCGGAGGTGAGCGTGGTCGTCATCGACTGGACGCTGATCGGGGCGTCGCCGCCGACCTCCACCTTGCCGACCTTGATCTTGCGCGTCTTGCGGCGCGGCGCCAGCACGGGCGGTGGAAGGGCGGGCAGGCCGAGATCGATACTCATCGGTGACATTCTGTCGAGGGACGCGCGGACGGTGCCAGCGTAGTCGGCACAGGCCCGGCGGGCGTACGACCCGGCTGTGAGAGGTCGGTCCGATCGGAGATTCCGGCCGTGGCTGGAATTTCGGGCCCTATCGAGCCCGGATCGGCCCGAAATTCCAGCCACGGACGGAGTTTCGGATACCGCGTACGTCCCGGGCCTCGGCCTCGGTCCGATCGGAGATTCCGGCCATGGCTGGATTTTCGGGCCCCACTCGGCCCGGATCGGCCCGAAATTCCAGCCACGGGTGGACTTTGGGGCGCCGCGTACGCCTCGGGGCCACAACCTCGCCCGGAGTGGCCCGCGCGGGCGGAATTCCGGCCGCGGCGGGCTTCTGGGCCCCAATCCCGGCCGAACCGGCCCCAATTTCCGGCCACGGGTGGATTTTGGTTCATCCGGCGGAGCGGCATCCCGGGGAAGCGGCATCTCCGGCGGCGCGGCGAGCCGGGGACCGCGACGGCGTGCGGGGCGGCGACGAGCAGATGCGGCAGGATGCCGGCCATGGTCTTGGTCGTCGCCGCGGTGCTGGTCGATGCGCTCGAGGCGCCGACCCGGCTGCTGGCGGCGCGCCGCACGGGACCACCGCGGCTCGCCGGCGGCTGGGAGTTCCCGGGCGGCAAGGTCGAGCCCGGCGAGACCCCGATCCAGGCGCTGCATCGCGAGCTGGCCGAGGAACTCGGCGTGACGATCACGGTCGGGCCCGAGGTCCCGCCGCCGGCCGGCCCCGCCTGGCCGATCGCCGCGGAGCTCGAGATGCGGGTCTGGCTGGCGGCGGTCGCCGGCGGCGAGCCCGTCGCGACGGCCAGCCACGACCGGCTGCGCTGGCTGACGGCGGCGGAGCTGTTCGATGTCGCCTGGCTGCCGGCCGATGTCGCCCTGATCCACCGGCTGGCACGCCTGCTCGGTCGGTGACCGCCCCCGTCGCGTGAGCCGGGCCTCGAACCCGCGACTTCGCTCGGCGGTGTGCGACTTCGCTCACCGCCGCCGATGCGCGAAGTGGCGGTTCGGCGAGCGAAGTCGCGGCTCGACGCTGGCCGGAGGTGGCCGGGAGGATGCCGGTCAGGGCCGCAGCCACTCCAACAGGTCGGCGTTGATCGTCTCGGCCTGGGTCGTCGGCATCCCGTGCGGGAAGCCGGGGTATGTCTTCAGCGTCCCGTTCTGGACCAGCGCCGCCGACAGCGGCCCGGAGTCGGCGTAGGGCACCACCTGGTCGTCGTCACCGTGCATCACCAGCACCGGAACGCTGATCTTCTTCAGATCCTCGGTGAAGTCGGTCTGCGAGAACGCGACGATCCCGTCGTAGTGCGCCTTGGCGCCGCCCATCATGCCCTGCCGCCACCAGTTCTGAATGATGGCTTCGGAGCTCTCGACCCCGGGCCGGTTGAACCCGTAGAACGGCCCGGACGGCAGCGCTCGATAGAACTCCGACCGATTCGCCGCGACCTGGGCCTGCAGGTCGTCGAAGACACTCTTGGGCAGTCCGCCCGGATTGGTCTCGGTCTGCACCATGATCGGCGGTACAGCGCTGATCAGGATCGCCCGCGCCACCCGGTCCTCGCCGTACTGGCCGATGTAGTGCGCCACCTCGCCACCGCCGGTCGAGTGTCCGACATGGATCGCGTCGTGGAGATCGAGATGCTCGGTCAGGGCCGCCAGGTCGGCGGCGTAGTGGTCCATGTCGTGGCCGTCGCCGGTCTGGGTCGAGCGGCCGTGGCCGCGCCGGTCGTGGGCGATCACCCGATAGCCGTGCTGCAGGAAGAACAGCAGCTGCGTGTCCCAGTCGTCCGCCGACAGCGGCCAGCCGTGGCTGAACACGATGGGCTGCCCTGAGCCCCAGTCCTTGTAGTAGATCTCGACGCCGTCGCTCGTGATGATCGTGCCCATGGGGGTGTCCTCCGGGTGGGGCTGCGGTGGGTTCCAGCCCAGTATGGGTAGCCGCCATCCTGCCCGCGCGACCGGGGGCCGGGTGGGCCGCCGACCACGCGGGACGCGATCAGAAGAGCCGGATCGGATCGATCAGGTCGGCCAGGATCAGCACCACGCCGGAGAGCATGATGACGGCACCGACGGCGTACGCGATCGGCATCATCCGGGCCGTGTCGACGTAGCCGGGGTCGGGCCGGCCGCGCAGCTTCGCCAGCCCGCGACGGAGCGCCTCGTAGAGCGCACCCGCGATGTGGCCGCCGTCCAGCGGCAGCAGCGGGATGAAGTTGAACAGGGCCACGAACAGGTTCACCGAGCCGAGCAGGGTGAACATCACCGCGACCTTGTCGCCCGCGGTCAACTGGTTCGTCGAGGCGACCTCGCCGGCCGCCCGGCTGGCGCCGACGATGCTCATCGGGCCGTAGATGTCGCGCGGCTTGCCGGTGATCAGGTTGTAGGCGGTGTAGTAGACCTTCACCGGGAAGCCGATCAGCGCGTGCGCGGTCTGCTGCGTCATCGTCCACATGTCGCCGAGCACCCCGACTGGGCCGGTGCGTTCCCGAACGGTCAGCGGCTCGATCCCGAAGAAGCCGGCCGCGACCCGCTTGGACGGGTCCCAGCGGTCGGCCACGCCGTTGATCACCGTGTTCACCGTGGTGAGCTGGATCGTCTCGCCGTTGCGTTCGACGGTCAGCGTCACCGGCTTGTCCATGTTGGCCCGGATCAGTTCGGAGATGTCGTCCCAGGAGCTCACCGGCTGGCCGTTGAACGCGACGATCCGGTCGTTCACCTGGATTCCGGACAGCGCCGCGGGCGTCTCCGGGTTGCCGTCGCAGTTCTTGTCGGTGGCGTCGGCGGCGACGATGCACTCCTGCACGCCCTTCACCACCGGCTGGGTCTGGTAGGTCCCGTAGGTCATCCCGACCCCGAGCAGGATCACGAACGCAAGGATCAGGTTCATCGTCGGCCCGCCGGCCATGATGATGAGCTTCTGCCACGACTTCTTCTGGTAGAAGAGCCGGCCCTCGTCCTCGGCCTTGATGTCTTGCCACTCGGCGGCGCGGGCGCTGTCGGCGAGGCCGCGGAACGGCCCGGTGGCGTACGCCCGGATCTTGGTCGGATTGTCCTTGGCCGGCGGGAACATGCCGACGAAGCGGACGTAGCCGCCGAGCGGGACGGCTTTGATGCCGTACTCCGTCTCGCCGACCCGCTTCGACCACAGAGTCTTGCCGAAGCCGACGAAGTACTGGGTCGTCTTCACACCGAACGCCTTGCCGGGCACCAGGTGACCGATCTCGTGCAGCGCGATCGACGCCATCACCAGCGCGAAGAAGACCAACGCGCCGGCGAGGTAGATCACCCAGTCCATCTATGTCCTTTTCGTCAGCTCCCGGGCCCGTTCCCTGGCCCACGCGTCCGCGGCCAGCACGGTTTCCACCGTGAGCTCGTCGTCGGACCGCCAGATAGAGCGTACGTCGGTTGTCGGCTCGGCGACCCCCCGCGACGATCGGCGGCCGTCGGACAGGTGCTCGGCCAGCACTTGCTCGACGATGTCGAGGATGTCGACGAACCCGAGCGCGCCGTCGTGGAAGGCGTCAACGCAGATCTCGTTGGCGGCGTTGAACACCGCCGGCGCGGTGCCGGCGTGCGTCCCGGCTCGGCGGGCCAGCCGGACGGCCGGGAACGCGTCGTCGTCCAGCGGCTCGAACGTCCAGCTGGTTGCCGTGGTCCAGTCCACCGGCCGGGCGGCGCCGGGCACCCGGTCGGGCCAGCCGAGGCCCAGCGCGATCGGCAGCCTCATGTCGGGCGGCGAGCACTGCGCGAGGGTCGAGCCGTCGACGAACTGGACCATCGAGTGCACCACCGACTGTGGGTGTACGACGACGTCGATCCGGTCCAGCGCCACGTCGAACAGCAGGTGGGCCTCCAGCAGCTCCAGCCCCTTGTTGACCAGGGTGGCGGAGTTGGTGGTGACCATCCGGCCCATGTCCCAGGTCGGATGGGCCAGCGCCTGTGCCGGCGTGACGTCACGGAGCTGGTCACGGGTCCGCCCGCGGAACGGGCCGCCGCTCGCGGTGAGGATCAGCCGGTCGACCTCGGCCGCCGACCCGCCGCGCAGACACTGGGCCAGCGCCGAGTGCTCGGAGTCGACCGGCACCAGCTGACCCGGCCGGGCCGCCCGGGTGACCAGCCGGCCGCCGATCACCAGCGACTCCTTGTTGGCCAGGGCAAGCATGGCTCCCGTCCGCAGAGCGGACATCGTCGGCGCCAGTCCGGCGGCTCCGGTGATCCCGTTCAGGACCACGTCGCAGGGTTCGGCGGCGACCTCGGCGGCCGCACCGGGACCCGCGACGATCCGCGGCAGCCGGGTGTCGCCGCTGGACCAGCCCCGGTCGCGCGCCTCGGCGTAGAACGCCAGCTGGAGGTCCTGCACTACGGTGGCGCGCGTCACGCCGACCAGTCGCGCCCCGGTCTGCAGCGCCTGCCGCGCCAACAGCGCAACATCGTTGCCGCCGGCCGCCAGCGCCACCACGCGGAAGTCGCCCGGCCGGGCCGCGATCACGTCGAGGGCCTGGGTCCCGATCGACCCGGTGCTGCCCAGGATGACGACGTCGCGCACGCGGTCACCCTAGCGGGATCGCCGACCGCGCCCGGGGTCTCGGTGACCGAGCCGGCCCGGCCGGGTCAACCGGCCGTGCGTGACTCGCCGCGATAGGTGCCGAAGGACCAGTGGTTGCCCTCCCGATCGGCGCAGGCGAACTCGTAGCTGCCGTAATCGGTGGAGCGCGGCTCGCGCAGCACCTCGGCACCGGCGTCGACGACCCTCCGGTGCACCTCGTCGACCCGGTCGGTCACCACGTAGAAGCCCGCGGTGCCCGGCTCGCGCGTCCACGCACCGTCGGGCTTGTGCGAGCCGAGCATGATGCCACCGCCCTCGGGCCAGTCCAGCTGGGCGTGTGCGACCTGATCACCGTCCGCATAGACCGCCGTCGGTTCGAAGCCGAAGACGTCGACGTAGAAGGCGATCAGGGCGGGCGCGTCGTGGGCTTGCAATGTGCCCCAGACCTGGGGCGCCCGCGCGGTGGTGGTCTCGTTCGTCGCATTCATGTGCTCCAGTCTTCGCCACCGCGATGGCCCCGCGCTTGGATGTTTCGGCGCTCCTCGGCCAGCCAAGCGGTCGGACTCGTGCCGGTGAACTGGGCGAAGTCGCGGTCAAGATGGGCATGGTCGAAGTAGCCACAGTCCGACGCGATCCCCGCCAGCGCGGGCGCCTTGCCCTCCGACACCGCGCGGCCGATCCGCTGCTTCGCGTGGTCGAAGCGCATCAGCCGGCTCACCTGCTTGGGACTGACGCCGACCTCGCGGGCGAACAGCGTGCCGAGCTGCCGGGAGCTGAGCGCGACGTGCCGCGCCAGACCCTGCATCGAGCCGGTGCCGCGGTGCCAGGCCAGCCAGCGCCACGCCTCGGCGACCTCCGGCCGGACCCGTTCCCTCGGCCGCCGGTCCACCCGGTCCCGCAGGAACCCGCGGACGAGGGCGAACCGGGCACCCCAGGTGCCCGTCTCGGCGAGGCGCTGCCGGAGCGCCTCTGCCCCCGCTCCGAGGGCGTCGACCCCGTCGATCACCTCGGGCAGGTCGCGGGATGGCATGCCGAAGATCGCCCGGCAGGCCAGCGGGTGCACGGCCAACTGGACGCCGCGCTGATCCGGGTCGGGCAGCACGTACGACGGTCGGAGCGCCAGCCCACCGAGCACGATGTCGGTGCGGATCGGACCCGGCCCGAGCGCCTCCGCCTCCGTGCTGCCGGTCAGCACCGGGGCCCCCAACGAGAAGATGAACGTGAGATATGGCGACGGCAGCCCGCGATGGATCCGCTGTCGCTCGCCCGTCGGGCCATAACCGACGGTGGAGGCCACGTAGCCGGGCAGCAGCGATCGATCGATCACGAATCGCTCGCCGGCAGCCATGTCTCCAGACAACCGCATGCCACTGACAGATCACGGCCCGGATCGCACGCCCCCTCGGCGGGCGCCAGGTTGGGCGAAGATCGCCAGCAGTCGCCGGCAGCGCGGCGGGTCCTCGGTCAGCCCCCGCTCCAGTCCCCAGAGCAGGTACGACATCGAGCGGCACAGCACCCACTGGCGCGCTCGTTCGCGGTCGGCTCCGGCAGCATCGGCGAGCAACCTCAGCCAGCCGCGGACGTCCTCGTCGGAGCCCAGTTCGTCCAGCCGGCTCCACAGCACCCGGCCCAGGTCATAACAGCCGTCGCCACGGAGCAGCACCGGGTCGACCACGAGCCACGACTCGCGGATCCCGCCGAGGACCTGCTCGAAGTGCAGGTCGGCGTCGACGGCCGCGTCCGGGGTGTGCGGCTCGACCACCGCCTCGGCGGCGCGGAGAGCCGAGTCGAGCAGCCGGGCCGGCACCGGCTCGCCCAGCGCCGACCAGCGCCGGGGCCAGCCGGCGGCCTCCTCGACGGCCACCTCGCCGGTCGAGCGGACCGCCGGATCCGTGACCGGAGCGGCAAGCCGCCGGACGAGCCGGCCGATCACCGGCATCGCCCGCGCCACCGGCAGGGCGGCCAGGCTCCGCTCGGCGTCCAGCCGTTCCAGCAGCAGCGCGCCCCGATCCGGGTCGGCGTCGAGCAGCAGGACGGTCCCGCGGCCGGCCCAGAAGCGCAGCGCGGCCACGGTCTGGCTCACCTCCGGCCCGGCGGGGGTCAGCCGCAACACCAGCGGCTCGCGGCCGCGGCGGACCGGGACGACGAGCGCGTTCGACCCGTGCCGGAGGCTCCCATCGGGCTCCAGCGACCAGCGCCGGCATTGTTCTTCGACCAGTGCCGGCAGCCGATCCAGCCAGTCGGTCCCCTCCGACCACCAGCGGGGCATGGCGCGGAACCCGGCCGGCACATCGATCACGCGAGTGACTATAGGAAGTGACCATCCGACCGGCACCGGACCTGGCCACAGACCGGATCACGGCGCACCGGAACACGACCGGGCCATGGCGCATGCCCTCGCGTCGGCCCGGTCAAGATCGCCGGCCGATGCCGTCATGACAGCCCGGCACCGCCGGCCCCGACACCTCGGTCAGGCTCTCGCCTCACAACGCTCGTTCGCGCTGCACGCCGCCATGGCCGCTCTCACACCCCCGGGCGGAATCGGGCCGCCGGTGCGGCGATCCGGTGGCAGCGATGCGGTGTGAAGCGCCCGGGCGAAGTCGGGCCCCCGGTGCGGCGATCCGGTCGTGCAGCGGCCGAGCAGGTCGTGGCCATATGCAGCGCCGGGGCGATCCTGCGGGGTCGCGGATCCGAGGGGAACCGTGCGGCCCGATGACTTCGGCGAGCCCGAACTGTCTGAGAAGACTGTCAGTGTCGTTCCGTAGCATCCGAACACGGCCGGGAGGGAGGGAGGACCCGTGAAGACCGAGAGAACACCGGTGCTGGACCTGGCCCGGCCCGCACATCGGACGTTCCTGCACCTGCTGGTCAACGTCCTGGTCGTGTCCGTGATGAACCTGACCGTCTGGTTCGCCATCACGTTCTGGGTCTTCATCGAGACCAGGTCGGTGCTGGCGACCGGGATGATCGCCGGCATCTTCCTGGTCTGCACCGCGGCCAGCGGCATCTGGTTCGGCAGCCTGGTCGACCACCATCGCAAGAAGCTGGTGATGCAGGGCTCGATCCTCGCCTCGCTCGCCTGCTATGCCGCGGCCTTCGCGCTGTATCTGATCGTGCCGGCGGCCGAGTTCACCCAGGCGAGCAGTGTGTGGCTGTGGGTCTTCGTCGTCGTCTCGATGTTCGGCGTGATCGCCGGCAACATCCGCGGGATCGCGATGATGACCATGGTCACCCTGCTGATCGAGGAGGACCGGCGTGATCGGGCCAACGGGCTGGTCGGCACCGCGACCGGGGTGACATTCCTGGCCACCTCGGTGATCAGCGGCGTGCTGGTGGCCCACGACGGCATGTTCTCCGTGCTGCTGCTGACCATGACCGTGCTCCTGGTCGGATTTCTCCATCTCGGCCTGGTGCGAGTCGACGAGCGCCGTGCCGCGGCACCGGGCTCGGACCCGTCCCCCGGTTCGGATCCGACCGCCGGTGCAGCTGACTCGGCCGACCCCGCGGCCGGCAAGGTCGACCTGAAGGGCACCCTCCGGCAGGTGCAGCAGGTGCCCGGGCTGCTCGCGCTGATCGCGTTCTCCTGCCTGAACAACTTCCTCGGCGGCGCGTTCATGGCGCTGATGGATGCGTACGGGCTGTCGATGATGTCGGTCCGCGCGTGGGGTCTGATGTGGGGCGGGCTGAGCTCGCTGTTCATCGTCGGCGGTCTGTTGGTGGCCCGGACCGGACTCGGTCGCAACCCGTTGCGGCTGCTGCTGCTGGTGAACCTGGTGCTCTGGTCGGTCACCGCCCTGTTCCCGCTGCAGGCGTCAGTGGTGATGCTGGTGTCCGGGATGGCGGTCTACATGGTCCTGGTGCCCTATGCCGAGGCCGCCGAGCAGACCATCCTGCAGCGGGTGGTGCCCTTCGAGCGGCAGGGGCGGGTCTTCGGGTTCGCCCAGAGCGTCGAGCAGGCGGCCTCGCCGCTGACCGCGTTCCTGATGGGTCCGCTGACCCAGCTGGTGTTCATCCCGTTCATGACCGTCGGGGCGGGTGCCGAGCTGATCGGGTGGTGGTTCGGTACCGGTCCGGCCCGCGGCATCGCGCTGGTCTTCGTGCTGATCGGCCTGCTCGGCATCGGACTGACGATCTATGCGCTGAACAGCAGGTTCTATCGAGAGCTGAGGGATCGTTACGACCGAAGCCGGCACACCGTGCCGGAGCCGGAGGCCGACCTCGCGCCCGATCCCGCGCACGATCCCCGGCTGTAGCGAACGACCGCCGGTGGCCGGGCACGGCCTCAGCTGTGCAGCGCTCGCTCGTCCGGAGTCGCAAGGGTGAGGACGGCCTCTTCGATGTTGTCCGCCTCCTCCAGCTCCCGCTCGAGCCGGCGGAGCCGGACGGCGACGTCATGCTCGGCGTCGTCACCGGTGAGATCGACCGCCGCCACCAGGTACATCCGGCTGGGTCCGGTGAACTCGAGGTGCAGATAGGTGATCCGATCGATCTCGGGCCGATCGAGCAGCCCGACCAGGACCCGCTGCCGGATGTCCGATCCGACCTCCTGGCCGACCAGGAACCGCCGGTTGCGATCGATCAACAAGACGGCGACAACGGCGAGGAGGATGCCGACCAGGATCGAACCGATCGCATCCGGAACGGGCGACCCGGTGAGCTGGTGCAGGCCGACCCCGAAGGCCGCGATGACCAGACCGATCAGAGCCGCGGCGTCCTCGGCGAAGACGGCCCGGACGGTCGGGTTCGAGGTCCGCCACAGGTGCGGGAGAGTCTCGCGGCCCAGTTCCTTGGCACTCCTCCGGGCCTCGCGGGTCGCCTGGGTGAACGAGATGCCCTCGAGCACGAACGCGATGGCGAGCACGATGTAGGCCACCAGATAGTCCGTGGCCGGCTCCGGGTTGATCAGTTCGGAGATGCCGTGACTGATCGACACCACGGCACCGGCGGTGAACAGACCGAACGCGGCGAACATCGACCAGACGTACGCCTCACGGCCGTACCCGAGCGGGTGCTCCTCGTCCCGGGCACGCGAGGATCGACGCTCGGCGAAGAACAGGAAGATCTCGTTGCCCGCGTCGGCCCAGGAGTGCGCCGCCTCGGCCAGCATCGACGCCGAGCCGGTGATCGCGGCCGCGGCCGACTTGGCCAGCGCGATCAACAGGTTCGCGCTGAACGCGACGATGACCGTCAGCAGGCTGGAGTCGGGACGGCGATTGGCCACGGCTCCCGACCCTAACAACCGAGGGGTGCGAGCTCCGACCCCCGCGCGGGCACAGCCGTCCTTATCCGGCGCACAGCTTCCCTCCAGCCTGCTGCCAGCTTTCCCGCCGAGCGTGGACGGCCTGGCGCGCTCGGCGTGCGTCACCGTGTCGAATCGAAGGAGTGAGCCTCGTCATGGCCTCGAAAAGGACCGCTCTGATCGTGGCGGGCGGAGTGCTCGTCCTCGGTGCCGGGGTCGGTGCCGCCACCCTGGCGTCGGCAGACCCGACGCCGTCTGCCGGTCCGACCGCGGGACCGAGCGCCCAGCCGGCGGGGCCCGACGGCCGCGGTGGTCCGGGTGCCGGTCCCGGCGGCCATGGCCCGCGCGGGCGGTTGGCCCCCGAGCGGCTGGCCAAGCAGCTGGCCGCGAAGCTCGGCGTGGACGAGACGAAGGTGGCCGAGGCGATCACGGCCTTCCGCGAGGCGAGCCGGCCCACCCGGCCGGCCCAACCGGACTCGAGTACGCAGCCGACGCCGGGTAGCCCGCCGTCGCCGGGCAGCCGCCCGGCCCGGCCCGACCCGTCCGCCCGCGACGAGGCGCTGGCCAAGGCGATCGCGGCGAAGCTCGGGATCGACCAAGCCAAGGTGAAGTCCGCGCTGGACGAGATCCGCAGCGCGGACGAGGCGGCCGCGAAGGCCGACGGGAAGGCCCGGCTGACGGAGCGCCTCGACGCCGCCGTCAAAGCCGGCACGCTCACCCGGGCCGAGGCCGACGCCGTGCTGAAGGCGTACGACAAGGGCGTCATCGGCCCCCGCTGATCTCGTTCGGCGCGTCAGCGAGCGCGCAGCGCGGCCTGCCGAACGGCGACTCGACGACCGTTGCTCCCTCGTCGCCCGTCCGACCCCGAATCCACACCGGGCATGATCGACTTCTCCCGACGAGGGAGCATCCGTCGTCGGGAGAAGCGGTGCGGCGGCCTCACGAGGGGTGAACGACGTCGACCAGCTCGGCGGCCCGGCGGCTGGTGAACACGTCCTCGAGCATGACCACCTCGCCGTCCGGGCCGGACAGCGGCACCCGCCAGTTCGGGTACTCGTCGACGGTCCCGGGCTGGTTCTGGGTCTTCCGGTCGCCCACCGCGTCGGTCAGCGACACGCACAGCAGCCGGGACGGGGTCCAGGTCAGATAACGGTGCAGCGCCTTCACCGTCTCCTCGACCGAGGCGCCGGGGTGCAGCGCCCCGCGGTCGATCAGGTTGTCCAGCCACGCCTTGCGCTCGGCGGCGTCGATCTCCAGCTCCTCGGCCAGCGGCCGGGTGAGAACCCCCAGCTCGTCGCGCAGCCGGACGTGGTCGCCGGCCAGGTAGCCAGCCGTCGGGGGCAGGTCGTGGGTGGTCACCGAGGCGAGGCAGTATTCCCGCCACCACTCCGGCCGCAGCGGCGCTCCCCCGGCATCCCACTCGAACTCGAACCACAGGATCGAGGTGCCGAGGATCCCCCGTTCCCGCAGGTACGTCCGCACCCAGGGCTCCACCGTGCCCAGGTCCTCGCCGACCACCAAGGCGCCGGCGCGATGTGCCTCCAGCGCGAGGATGCCGACCATCGCCTCGTGGTCGTTACGGACGTACGTCCCCTCCTTCGGTCCCCGGCCCGCCGGAATCCACCACAGCCGGAACAGCCCGATCACATGGTCGACCCGGATGCCGCCCGCGTGCCGGAGCACCGTGGACACCATCCGCCGGAACGGTTCGTAGCCGCTCTCGGCCAGCCGGTCGGGGCGCCAGGGCGGCTGCGACCAGTTCTGTCCGTTCTGGTTGTAGGGATCCGGCGGGGCGCCGACCTGGATCCCCTGCGCGTAGCTGTCCTGAAGCGCCCAGGCGTCCGCTCCGAACGGATGCACGCCGACCGCCAGATCGTGCATGATCCCGAGCGCCATCCCAGCGCGGACGGCCTCGTCCTGCGTCTCGCCGAGCTGGGCGTCCATCAGCCACTGCAGCCAGCAATGGAACTCGATCGCGTCCGCGTGCGCGGCGACGAACTCCTCGACCGCCGGTGCAGACGGGTGGGCGAACTCCGCCGGCCAGTCCGCCCGCGCACCGTAGGTCTCGGTCAGCACACACCACGCCGCGTACGCCGCGAGCCCGTCGCCCTCGCGCCGGCGGTAGGCGTCCAGCGCCAGTTGCCGGCCCGGGGTCCTCGGCACCGCGAAGATCAGCTCGAGCGCCGCCCGCTTGGCGATCCAGGCGCTATTCCGGTCGATCGTCTTCGAGCGCGGATCGAGATCGGCCAGCAGGGAGCGGACCCGCGCACGCTGCTCGTCGGTGCAGTCGGCGTACTCGGGGATCCGTTCGGGCCGCAGATAGAGCGGGTTCGCGAACCGTCGGCTGGTCGGCAGGTAGGGCGACGGCTCCATCGGCGCAACCGGCTCGGCCGCGTGCAGCGGGTTGATCAGGACATAGTCCGCGCCGTGCTCGGCGCCCGACCAGACCGCGAGATCGGTCAGGTCGACGAGATCGCCGACTCCCCACGACCGGGCCGAGCGGACGCTGTACAGCTGGGTAGCCAGGCCCCAGGCACGCCGGTCGCCCATCGACGCCGGAAAGCCCAGCCAGGCCGGGGTGACGATCAGCGGCATCGACGACTCGGCGTCGTTGCTGCCGGCGCGGAGGGTGTGATACCCCAGCGGCAGGTCGGCCGGGATCTCGAACGTCGCCTGCCCCACCAACCGGTCGCCCAGATCGTACGGCGGGGTCCAGTCCTCGAGCTGGCGCAGGTCGTGCCGGTGACCGCCGGTCTCGAGGTCGATACAGACCCGGACCGGATCGCCGTGCGTGACGTGCACCCAGACGCTGGCGGTCTCGTGCTCACGCAGCGCTAGGCAGCGGGGCAGCATCCGGGTCCACGGCTCGCGACGGTGCAGTTGCAGCGCGTGCCGCACCAGGTCCGGCGTCGACGCGTCGACCCCCAGGGCACCGAGGACGTCGATGATGGTCGTCCGCCGGACCTCGACGTGCCGGCCCTGCCAGTCCCAGTACTCGGTCGCGATGCCGTACGCCTCGGCGAGCTCGGTCAGCCATGGATCCACCCGCTTATCTTGGCGGTCCGGAGGAGGCGAACGAAGTCGGCCACACGATTCGGACCCGGGTGTCGGTCCGGCGACCTATGATGTCGGCGTTGTGGACGACGCCGTCCGCCCGCGCCGGTGTGCGCTCGGGGAAGGCGGGCCCGTCCCTCGCCCGATGTGCCACCGCCCGGAAGGAGACGGACATTCACCTCAGTCCGCCGATCCGAGACCGGCAGAGCTTTCGCCACGAGGCTCTGCTGTGGAGCAACGCCGACGACTACCGAGAGCTGCTCGTCCCGTTCGTCGAGGAGGGTCTCGCCGGCGGTGAGCCGGTGATGGTGGCGACGATTGCCGAGCACGAGGAGTGGCTGCGCGACGGCCTGGGCGCCAGCGCACGATCGGTGCGGTTCGTCGACATGGCGGCCATGGGCCGCAACCCCTCCCGGATCATCCCGGCCTGGCAGAGTTTCCTGGACTCGGCCGAACGAGGCCAGCCGATCCGCGGGATCGGCGAGCCGATCTGGCCCGGCCGACGACCGCAGGAGATCGCGGAGTGCCAGTTGCACGAGGCGCTGCTGAACATCGCCGTCGACCCGGGGCTTCCGTTCTGGCTGGTCTGCCCGTACGACGTCGCCGGGCTCGGGTCGTCGGTGGTGGAGGCCGCGGCGTGCAGCCACCCCGCCCTGCTGCAGACCGACGGCTATCACGGCAGCGGTGGGTACGGCGGACGGGCGCATGTCGACAGCCTGTTCACCGCCGTGCTCGACGAGCTGAGCGGGGTGCCGACCGAGACCGACTACCGCCGGTCAACGGTCGGGCGGCTGTATCCGTTCGTGGCGACCGAGGCGTCCCGCGCGGGCCTGAGCCCCGTCCAGGCGTCGGGCCTGGCGGCCGCGTCGCAGCGGCTGGCCGCCGGCAGCCTGCAACGGGGTGCCGAGTCGGGCCGGCTGGCGGTCTGGGACCAGCCGGACGCGGTGATCTGCGAGCTCCGCGACGACGTGACCATCGTCGATCCGCTCGTCGGTCGCCGGCGCCCACTGGCCGCTGACATCGACGGCCTGTGGTACGTCAACCAGCACAGTGACCTGGTCCGGCTGCGTTCCAATGCCGACGGGACGACGGTCCGCATCCACGTCTGGAAGTAGTCCGGACTACGCCTCGTACCAGGCCTGGATCTCAGCTCTTGCCAGCGTGTGGCCGAACATGTTGAAGCACATCACCGCCGGCGTCGAGTCGGGATCGACGTCCAGCCGCTCGACGTCGAGCGCATGAACGGCCACGAAATAGCGGTGCCGGCCGTGACCGGGTGGCGGAGCGGCACCGATGAAGCGGGCCAGTCGCGCCTCGTTCGGCAGGGTCAGCGCGCCCTCCGGCAGGCCGGAGCCGTCGCCCGCGCCGGACTCCAGCTCGGTGACCGACGCCGGCAGGTTGCACACCGCCCAGTGCCAGAACCCACTCGCCGTGGGCGCGTCCGGGTCGAAGACGGTGACCGCGAAGCTCTTGGTCTCCGGCGGGAACCCCGACCAGGACAGCTGCGGCGACACGTCGTCGCCCCCGGCGCCCATGATCTCGCTCACCTGCCCGCGGGCCAGCCGCTCGCCGTCGGCGATGTCGGTGCTGGTCAGGGTGAACGACGGGACGACGCCGATGATGTCGTACGGAGAAGCCATGCTCCGAACCTATCCCGCGGTCGTATCCTGCCGGGAGAAGGCGGAGCGGGGGTGCGGCGATGACGACCGGACGGTGGCTGGTCCGAGGCAGCGAGGCCGTGCTGGCGCACCGGCACCGAACCCGTCGAAGCGGTGACCTCGACGGCTCGGCGCCGTCGGGCGGATCGGCCGAACCACATCACGCGGTCCGGCCGGCCGGCGTGCTCGCGCTGCAGCGCAGCGCCGGCAACGCGGCGACGGTCGCCCTGCTGACCCGACCGGGTGCGTACGTCGGCACCGGCCTGGTTCTCCAGCGCAAGACGCCCAAGGCCCCGCCGCCCGAGCCGACCGTTGTCGCCGGCAAGCAGCTGCAAGGGGTCGAGGCGTGGGCCGACACCGAGGCGAAGCGGCAGCACGTGATCGACTCCGCCGCGGTGGTCGGCCTGGACCCCAAGCAGGCGGCGAGCGTTCGGGAGGCGGCGGCCAAGCTGACGGCGTACGCCCCGACGATCCGCGCCGCGGCCGGCAAGGTCGACCCGTCGATCGCGGCGCTGAAGTCGGCGGTAGCGCTGGCCGCGAAGGCCCGGTCGCTGACCAGCGGGCGGCACGATCGGCTCGACGAGCTCGAGGCCCAGCACGCTCGCAACGAGAGCGCGGACGCGGTCGGCAAGGCGATCGGCCTGGTGGCCGCGCTCAGCCCGGGCATCGACACGAAGATCCTGTCGGCCAACCTGACCGCGGCGCAGAAGGCGCTCGCCGGCAGCGGGTCGCTGTCCGATGCGACGAAGACGCTGAACTCCTCGATCGACGAGCTGCAGAAGGTGAAGGACGCCGCGCTCAAGCGGGCCGACTCGGCGGTCAAGGTCGCGATCGTGCTGCGCGGGTTCCTCGCGGTGAACGACCCGGCGTTCGCCGGTGCACCGACCGCGGCCGAGATCGCCCAGGTCAAGTCTGGCCTGGCCGGCGGGATCGGCGAGGAGATCAGCGACGTCTTCGGCAGCTCGGTGGATTACATGTTCTTCGTGGACTTCGCCAACGCGTGGGGTCAGCAGCTCGACGCCCGGGCCTCGATGACCGCGGCGAGCGGCAGGGCCGCCGCGCCGGTGCCGGACCGCAGTGACGCGCAGACGTACTTCTCGGCGCTGGCCAAGAAGAGCAACGGCGACCTGTTCGCGGCCTACACGGAGTTCGCATCGGCGTTCTTCGTGCACCGCGGGATCGCCACGGAGGCCGACCTGCGGCGGACCGTCGACGACCTGTTCACCGGCAAGGCGGCCATCACCGGGCGGCGCGGTCTGGTCTGCACCGGCTACGCGGTGATGGGGGCGGAGGTGCTGGGCAAGGCCGGCGCGAAGCTGACCGGCTTCAGCGTCGGCGTGCACGTGGACGACGACATGGTGCGCAGCGGCCGGTTCGACGAGCAGGGCCACGCGATCGCCCGGATGACCCGCGGCGGCACGGCCTTCAGCGTGTCGAACGACGTGATCGTGCCGACCGCCAACGCCCTGGTCGGCAAGGGCGCGATCAGCTGGGGCGACACCTCGAAGCTGATGATCGTCGGCGACGGCAAGACCATGGACGCGGCGGTGGACGACCTGCTCGCCAAGATCGCTGCCCGCCGGCGCGTGCTCGAGCGCCGGAAGTAGCCGGCCCCCGACGCCTCGACGCCCCCAACGCCCCCGGCGCCTCGCGCCTCTCACCGCCTCTGGTGCCCCGGCGTCCGCCCGACCCGGTCCCGAAATTCGGCCACGGCCGGAAAGTTGGGCCACCACTCGCCCGATCGGACCCCGAAACCCCGTCACGGCCGGAAAATGGGCCACCACTCGCCCGACCCGACCCCGAAAACCCGGCCACGGCCGGAAAATGCGGCGGCACCGCGCGCACCCGGGCCCTGCGGGCCCCGAAGGACTGTGAGTGCAGCGGCCCACGCAGGGCGGGACGGCTACGCCTGCGCGGCGAGCTGGCCGCAGGCCCCGTCGATCTCGCGTCCGCGGGTGTCGCGGACGGTGACCGGCACTCCGCGGGCCGAGAGCCGGCGGACGAACTCCTCCTCGTCGCGGCGCCGCGACGCGGTCCACTTCGACCCCGGTGTCGGGTTGAGCGGGATCAGGTTCACGTGCACCCAGCCCCAGTTGCCGCGCCGGCGAAGCACCTTGGCCAGCAGGTCCGCCCGGTGGGCCTGGTCGTTGATGTCGCGGATCAGGGCGTACTCGATGGAGACCCGCCGCCGGGTGACCTTCGCATAGTTCCAGGCCGCGTCGACGACCTCCTCGACGTTCCACCGAGTGTTGACCGGCACCAGCTCGTCGCGGAGCTCGTCGTCGGGCGCGTGCAGCGACAGCGCCAGCGTCACCGGGATGCCCTCGGTCGCCAGCTGCTGCATCCGGGGCACCAGGCCGACGGTGGAGACCGTGATCCCGCGGGCGCTCATCCCCAGCCCGTCCGGGGTCGGCGCGGTCAGCTGCCGGACCGCGCCGATCACCGCCCGGTAGTTGGCGAGCGGCTCGCCCATGCCCATGAACACCGCGTTGCTGACCCGGCCGCGTCCGCCGGGGACCTCACCACGGTCCAGCCGGCGTGACCCGTCCACCACCTGATCGACGATCTCCGCCGTGGTCATGTTGCGCTGCAGGCCACCCTGACCCGTGGCGCAGAACGGGCAGGCCATGCCGCAGCCGGCCTGGCTGGACACGCACATCGTGGCCCGGTCGGGGTAGCGCATCAGCACGCTCTCCACCCGCGAGCCGTCGTGCAGTCGCCAGAGCGTCTTCACCGTGGTACCGGCGTCGGCGGTCAGCGTCTTCACCGGGTGCAGCAGCTCGGGGAAGAACTTGTCCCGGAGGCTCTCCCGCAGGCCCGAGGGCAGATCTGTCCACTCGGCCGGGTCGGCCCGGAAGCCCTCGAAGTAGTGCGCCGACAGCTGCCGGGCGCGGAACGCGCGCTGGCCCGCGGCCTCGACCGCCTCGCGCCGCTGGGCCGGTGTCAGATCGGCCCAGTGCGTCGGCGGTTTGCCCCGGCGCGGCGCCTCGAACACCAGGGGCAGCGGTTCACCACTCACAACAAAATCCTGCCTGGGGTGTCAAAATCGGTCGGTCGTTGCCACGAGTTCAGCCGCCGGGGACCAGCAGGTACATGATCAGCCAGGCGATCGGCGCCGCGATCAGCAGCGAGTCGAGCCGGTCCATCACCCCGCCGTGGCCGGGCAGGAACGAGCTCATGTCCTTGATCCCCAGGTCACGCTTGATCAGCGACTCGATCAGGTCACCGCAGGTGCCGATCGCGACCAGGCAGACGCCCAGCACGATGCCGACCCAGAACGGCTGGCCGAGCGCGAAGACGGTCATCAGCACCCCGGCGGCCGTGCCGAACACCACCGAGCCGACCAGGCCCTCCCAGGTCTTCTTCGGACTGATCTTCGGGGCCATCGGGTGCTTGCCGAACAGCACGCCGGCGACGTACCCGCCGGTGTCGCCCATGATGACGATCAGCAAGAAGGTGACGATCCGCACCGGGCCGTTCTCCCCGGCCAGGATCAGCGCGGCGAACGAGCCGAGCAGCGGCACGTACCCGATGATCATCAGGCTGGCCGCCGAGTCCTTCACATAGCCGTGGGCGCCCTTGGGCATCCGCCAGATCAGTGCCGCCAGCACGGTCAGGGCCAGCGAGGCCAGCAGCACCGAGGTAGTGGAGAACACCGGCGGCCGCTGTAGCCCGGCCAGATAGGAGCCGATCGAGATCGCCACCGTGCCGACCATGATCGGCCAGATCGCGGCGTGCATCCCGATCTTGCCGAGCGCGTTGTACATCTCCCGGCTGCCGAGCAGCAGGGCGACCGCGATCAGCCCGACGAACAGCCACGGGGCGAACAGCAGGCTGAGCACGACGTACAGCCCCGCGGCGACGCCGACCCCGATCGCGGCGGGCAGGTTTCGCCCGGCCCGGCCGTGGTCCTTGGCCGGCGGCTCGGCCGGCACCGGGGCGATCGGTACGTCCCCTGCCGGGGCGACCGGCAGCACCGGCTCCTCCGGCAGCGCGGCACCGGCCGGCGCGGGGTCGGCCGGCATGGGGTCGTCCGGCCGTGCCGGATCGGCGGTCGGGTGGCCGACGGACGGGCGGTCGGCGGACCGTGGCTCGGAAGCAGGCGGCTCGCTCACTCAGACCTCGAGGAGCTCGGCTTCCTTGTGCTTGAGTACGTCGTCGATGGCGTCGGTGTGCTTCTTGGTGGACGCGTCCAGCTGCTTCTCGGCGCGCACCACCTCGTCCTCACCGACCTCCTTGTCCTTCACCATCTTGTCCAGCGCTTCCTTGGCCCGGCGACGGGTGCCCCGGATCGAGATCCGGGCCTCCTCGGCCTTGTGCCGGGCGAGCTTGATGTATTCCTTCCGGCGCTCCTCGGTCAGCTCCGGCAGGGTGACCCGGATGATGTGCCCGTCGTCGGTCGGATTCACGCCGAGGTCGGAGTCCCGGATCGACTTCTGGATGGCGGCCATCGCCGACCGGTCGTAGGGGGTGATGACGACCATCCGCGCCTCCGGCACCTGGAAGCTGGCCAGCTGCTGGAGCGGGGTCGGCGTGCCGTAGTACTCCGCGGTCAGCTTCGCGAACATGGCCGGGTGGGCCCGGCCGGTCCGGATGGCCGCGAACTCCTCCTTGGCGAACTCGATCGCCAGCTCCATGTTCTCCTCGGCGTCGGTGAGGATGTCGGAGATCACAGCTGCTCCCAAAAGTTCGGTCGGACGTGTTGTTTCCGCTGGGCAGGCCGGGCTCGGCCCGGGCGCTCAGGCGTGGACGGTCGTACCGATCTTCTCACCTGCGACCACCTGCACGACGGAGCCGTCGTGGTCGAGGCTGAAGAAGATCATCGGCAGCTTGTAGTCGCGGGCCATGCTGACCGCCGTCGCGTCGGCCACCTTGAGGTCGCGGGCCAGGTATTCGTCGTAGCTCAGGTCGGCGAACTTGGTGGCGCTCGGGTCCTTGTGCGGATCGGCGTCGTAGACCCCGTCGACGCCTTGCTTGCCCATCAGCAGCACCTCGGCGCTGATCTCGAGCGCACGTTGGGCGGCGACGGTGTCGGTCGAGAAGTACGGCATGCCCGACCCGGCGCCGAAGATGACCACTCGTCCCTTGTCGAGGTGGCGTTCGGCCCGGCGGGGGACGTACGGCTCGGCGATCTGGCCCATCGTGATCGCGGTCTGCACCCGGGTCTGGGTGCCTTCCTTCTCCAAGAAGTCCTGTAGCGCCAGGCAGTTCATCACGGTGCCGAGCATGCCCATGTAGTCGGCTCGGTCCCGGTCCATCCCGCGCTGCTGCAGCTCCGCGCCGCGGAAGAAGTTGCCGCCGCCGACGACGACCGCGACCTGGACGCCGTCGCCGACCACCCGGGCGATCTGCCGGGCCAGCGCGGACACGATGTCGGGATCGACCCCGACCTTGCCCCCGCCGAACACCTCGCCGGAGAGCTTCAACAGGACGCGCTTGTACGGACTCGGCAACTCGTCTCCCTGGGGTGCCTCGGGCTGGTCGGACTCGCGGAGAGCGTACGCCACGCCCGCGACGGTCGGGTAGGCGCGCTCGCGAGCGAGTGCACCGGCTCGCGCTCGGCCCGGGAAACCCGGGGTGCGCGGCGCCGGCCGGCAGCATGAGCCGGCCTTGCGGTCCGCGATGACCGACGGACCGGTCGAGGATCTCCTCGACCAAGCCGATAGCGGGCCCCGCCGGGAGTTACCCGCGGGACCCGCCATCAGCGGTCGTACGACCGGATCAGCTGGCCGCTTCGAACCGGACGAACCGGGTGATCTTCACACCCGCGGCGTCGAGCAGCTTGCTGACCGGGGTCTTGTTGTCGGTGACCGACGGCTGGTCGAGCAGCACCACGTCCTTGTAGAACGCGTTCACCCGGCCCTCGACGATCCGCGGCACGGCCTGAGCCGGCTTGTTCTCCTCCTTGGCCGTGGCCTCGGCGATCCGGCGCTCGTTCTCCACCAGATCGGCCGGAACCTCGTCGCGGCTCAGGTACTGCGGACGCATCGCCGCGATCTGCATCGCCGCGGTGCGGGCCGCGTCGGCGTCGGCACCCTCGTACTCCACCAGGACCCCGACCTGCGGCGGCAGGTCGGACGCGCGCTTGTGCAGGTAGACCGCGGTCTGCCCGTCGAAGTACGCCGCGTTCGCAACCTCGAGCTTCTCGCCGATCTTCGCGGCCAGCGCACCGACGGCGTCGGCCACGGTCTCGCCGTTCGGCAGGGTCGCGGCGTTGACGCCGGCCACGTCGGCCGCCTGGGCGGCGGCGGCCGCCTTGACAGCCACGTCGGCCAGTTCCTGGAAGTCGGCGCTCTTGGCCACGAAGTCGGTCTCGGCGCCCAGCTGGACCAGCGCGCCGTCGCTGAACGCGACCAGGCCGTTGCTGGCCTCGCGCTCCTCGCCGCGCTTGGCGGCCTTGGCGGCGCCGGCGACGCGGAGGATCTCGATCGCCTTGTCCTGGTCGCCGCCCGCCTCGGTCAGCGCCTTCTTGCAGTCCATCATCCCGGCCCCGGTCGCGTCCCGGAGCTTCTTCACGTCAGCAGCGGTGAAGTTCGCCATCGTCTTCTCGTACGTCCTTCAGTTGTCTGGATTGGGCTGGACGGTCGGTTCCGGACCGTCAGTTCTCGTCGGCGCCGCGCTCGGACTGCGTGGTCGGCAGTGCCGCGTCGTCGGCCTCGGCGGCGACCACGGCCGGCACCTCGTCGGCGGGCACTGGCTCGGCACCGGCGGCGGCAACGGCCTCCGCCTCCTCGGCGACGGTCTGCACGCCGGCGACGTCACCCGCGGCCGACTCCTGGGCGCCGAGCAACTCGCGCTCCCAGTCGGGCATCGGCTCGACCTCGACCTCGGCCTCGGCGCCGGTCTGCTGGCCGCCGGAGCGGGCCATCAGGCCGTCGGCCACCGCGTCGGCGACCACCCGGGTGAGCAGCGCGACGGAACGGATCGCGTCGTCGTTGCCCGGGATCGCAAAGTCGACCTCGTCGGGGTCACAGTTGGTGTCCAGGATGCCGATCACGGGGATCCGCAGCTTGCGCGCCTCGTCGACGGCGAGGTGCTCCTTCTTGGTGTCCACGATCCAGACCGCCTGCGGGGTCTTGGCCATGTCGCGGATGCCGCCGAGGGTCTTCTCGAGCTTCTCCTTCTCGCGACGCAGGCCGAGCAGCTCCTTCTTGGTGAGCCCGGACGCGGCGACGTCGTCGAAGTCGGTGCCCTCGAGCTCCTTGAGCCGCTGGATCCGCTTGATCACGGTATGGAAGTTGGTCAGCATGCCGCCCAGCCAGCGCTGGTTCACGTACGGCATCCCGACCCGCGTCGCCTGCTCGGCGATGGCCTCCTGGGCCTGCTTCTTGGTGCCCACGAACAGGACCTGTCCGCCGCGGGCGACGGTCTCCTTGACGAAGGCGTACGCCCGGTCGATGTAGGTCAGCGACTGCTGCAGATCGATGATGTAGATGCCGTTGCGCTCGGTGAAGATGAACCTCTTCATCTTCGGGTTCCAGCGCCGGGTCTGATGCCCGAAGTGGACGCCGCTTTCGAGCAGCTGGCGGGTGGTCACGACGGCCATGGCCGCTTCCTCTCATTACCGGCAGCGCGCTGCCGGCGTACGGTTCGATCGGTGCCGAGCCGTTCGGCACCGCCTGATGCTCGCGCGGACCGTTCGCGGGTCACCCGTGCTGGGCTCGCCGAGACCGTGCGGTCCGCCCGGCTGTGCTGGTCAGCGGCGCCGGAACTGCGGGCATGCGAAGTCAGACCCTTCCGGATCTGCGTCGACGAGTCTACCTCACCGCCGGCCGCCAGCCCCGCTCGGCCAACGGGGAGGTCCTACTCCGGGCGAGCGCGACGCGGGAGCAGCCGCACCAAGCCGAGGCAGCCGATCAGGAACGCCGCCGCGACCAGCGTCGTGATCTGCATCGCGTCGACCGGGCCCCGGCTCGGCAGCAGCTGGAAGAACAGCGTCCCGCTGACCGCGACGCCGATGGTGCCGCCGAGCTGCTGGACCGCGTTCAGCAGGCCCGAGGCCGAGCCGACCTCGTGGTCCTGCACGCCGGCCAGGATGACCGAGAAGACCGGCACGATCGCCAGCCCGCCGCCGACGCCGAAGACGAACCCGGCGGGCAGGAACTGCCACGGATGTGCGGTGAGCCCGGTCAGCCGCACGGTCGCCACCATGCCGAGCGCGCCGAGTGCCATCACGGCATAGCCGAGCACCAGCACCCGCCGGCCGAAGCGCGGCACCAACGCGGCGCTGCCCAGTCCGGCGGCGAGCGCCATCCCGACGGCGTACGCGCACCCCGCGAACGCCGTGGTCAGCGGCGAGTAGCCGAGCGCTGCCTGGGCGTACACGTTGAACACGAGCGAGAAGCCGATCATCGCGGCGAAGCCGAGCAGGATCAGGCCGAGACCTCCGACGTAGCTCCGGTTGGTCAGCAGCGTCGGCTCGATCAGCGGCGCCGCGCTGTGCCGCTCGTGCCAGGCGAAGACGCCGAACAGGATCAGCGCGACCGCCATCGAGGCGTACGTCCACCAGGGCCAGCCGAGCTCGTGGCCCTCGATCAGCGGATAGATCAACAGCAGCGCAGCGGCGGCGAAGAGGACCAGCCCGAGCGGGTCGAAACGCAGCTCAGGTCGTCGATCGCTCCGCGGGATCAGCACGACCGCGGCGATCACGGTGGCGATGCCGATAGGGACGTTGATCAAGAAGATGATCCGCCAGCCGAGCCCGAACAGGTCGGCGTCGACCAGCACGCCGCCGAGCAGCGGCCCGGCGATCGCCGACAGCCCGATCACCGGGCCGAAGCTGGCGAAGGCCTTGCCCAGGTCCTGGGGCGGGAAGACCTGCTTCATGATCCCGAAGCCCTGCGGGATCAGCACCGCGCCGAGCAAGCCCTGGACCGCTCGCGCCACGATCAGCACAGTCGGCTCCTGGGCAGTCGCGCAGATCAGCGAGGCGACGGTGAAGCCCGCGGCGCCGAGGACGAACAGATTCTTCCGGCCGAACTTGTCGCCCAGCCGGCCGCCGATGACGAGGGCGACGGCGAACGCCAGGGTGTACGCGCCGACCACCCATTGCACGGTGCTCGCTCCCCCGCCGAGGTCTCGCGCAATCGGCGTCGCGGCGAGGTTGACGATCGTCGAGTCGAGGAGATCCATGATCTCGGCGGCCAGGATGACCGCCAGCACGGCCCACCGCCAGCGGTAGGGCCGGCTGTCGGGTGCGGCGGTGCCGGCGGTGCCGGCGAGGTGGGTGTCGGTCATCGTAAAATCCCCTGTCGAACAGCGTTCGTACTTACGAACACTGTTCTAGATTACGAACGCCGTTCGCGTCAAGTAGGGTGAAACCATGGCTTCCCCCTTGGGACCTTGGCCGGCGAAGGAGCCGGCCAGGCGACGACTGAGCGTGGACAGCATCGTGGCCGCCGGCCTGGAGATCCTGGCCGCCGAGGGTGCGGACGCCGTCACCATGCGCGCGGTGGCGGGAAAGCTGGGCACCGGAGCGGCGTCGCTGTATGCCCACGTCCGGGACAAAGGTGAGCTGCACGCGCTGCTGCTGGACGCGGTGATCGGCGAGGTCGACGTGCCCGAAGCCGACCCGGCTCGGTGGCGGGAGCAGATCAAGCAGTTCTGCTGGGGCCAGTACCGGGCGATGGTGCGCCATCCGGGGATCGCCGCGGTCAGCCTCGCTCACATCCCGACCGGCCCGAACGCACTTCGCTGCTCGGAGGGGATGCTGGCGATCCTGACGGCCGGCGGGCTGAGCAAGCTCGTCGCCGGGCTGGCGGTCGATCTGCTGACGCAATACACCACCGCAGTCGCCTACGAGGACACCCTGTGGTGGGTCCGGGCCGAGGACGGCAACGACCCATTCGCCTCCGAGGGCAGTGTGGTCGCCCAGGCCAAGGCGTACTTCGCGGGACTGCCGCCGGCGGAGTACCCGATGATCACCTCCATGGTGGAGGAACTCACCACCGGCGACGGCGACGCCCGGTTCCAGTTCGGGCTGGACATGATCGTCGCCGGCCTGGACAATCTCCGCGACTGGCGGCTGCCCGGCTGAGCTCGCCCACCGGTCCCGCGCCCACACCGCTTGCACCGGGTCGGAGTTCCCTCGCCGGTGCTCTCTCAGCCGGCCGCTCGCACGCGCCCCGCCTCGCCCGTCCCCACTTCGCGCGGCCAACCGCGACTTCGCGCGCCGGCGACGG